>CAMVPZ010000051.1 GCA_947169505.1 uncultured Pseudomonadota bacterium | reverse complement strand
GAACACTCATCGTGAATTGATATTGAATATTTGGTGTAGATTTTTGATTGTTTGTCATAATAATCCTTTATAAACATTTTTACATGTTTATGTTGATTTTCAAGGTTTTTATTTGTTTTCTCTTGCTTTTTTATGTTAATGTTGATATCGTTTGTATTAATCAAGGTGGATTTAACCTGACTTGTCCTGCCTTTAAATGGACTAAACAAGGAGTTATTATTATGCATTTTTTCCGCATTTTTATAATCATAATTTGTGGTGCATTTTTTGAATCCATCTTTGGTTATATTCACAAAAACCAAAGGAGTATATTATGCAAAGAACAGCTGAAGCGGTGTCTTTGGGACACCCGGATAAAATCGCCGATTATATTTCAAGTTATATATTGGACAGAATAATTGAACAGGACCCAAAGGTTCGTTATGCCGTTGAGGTTATGATCAAAGATCATACTATCGTCCTGGGTGGCGAAGTGACCACCTCTGCCCCACTCGGTGATTTGACCGCCTATGTTAAGGCTGCCCTTGCCGAAATCGGATATAATGATCGCTATTCCAAGATATGGGGAGAATATACTGTTGATCCGGATAAACTCAAACTTATCAACATGATTGGGGTTCAGTCCGCTGATATTTCCCAGGGGGTTGATGCTGATGGCTGGGGTGATCAAGGTGTATTTGTTGGTTATGCCTGCCAAGGTGAAGGCAAGATAAATCGAGAATTATATTTAGCACGAAAATTGAACAAAGCCCTGTATGATAAAGCACGTCAAAGCGAAAACCTTGGTATAGATATCAAAACGCAAATTACGTTGAACGATGATCGGATAGAAACTGCTATTGTTGCGATTCCAATGTTAAGAGATGAAGATTTAACAAATTTTATCATTGAAACATTGGGCGAAAAGCCAGAACATATCATTGTAAACGGTACCGGACGTTATACATATCATGGTTCGGTTGCCGATTGCGGAATGACAGGGCGAAAATTAGCCTGTGACTTTTATTCAACCGCTGCCCCGATTGGTGGGGGTTCCCCGTGGACCAAGGATGCCAGCAAGGCAGATTTAACACTTAACATTTATGCCCGTATTTTGGCGTGTGAAAACTTAGCCGACAACGATGAATGTTTTGTTTACTTATCTTCGTGCATTGGGCGCAATGAATTACCTAGTGGTTTAATCAAAACAATAAAAAAAGGGGTTGTTTCATGTCGAAACCTGTGGTGCAACCAAAAACCAAGCACATTGATAAAAGCATATGGTCTTAATAAACCAATTTATGCTGAATTATGCAGCAAAGGTATATCAGGAATATTACAATAAAACACCGCCCGATTGGGCGATGTTTTATTTTTGGCAAGATTTATCATCGGTAATATATTTGAAAAAATCTTGTGGTCTGGAATTTGTAGCAGCCAGTATTTTTGCAATACTGCCAGTTGAAGGCCATCTTGGTTGTTCGTATTTAGAAAAACGTTTACTTTTGTTAAACGTAGTTGGATCTAAACCACTTCGTTTAGCCAAAGCAGAACAAGACATGCCATGTTCGTGAGCAAACTCTTCAATAGCGTGCCAGATTTGATAATGGTTCATGATTTCTCCCTCATAATATTGTTTTGTTTTCCAATTCTATTGGGTATAATATCATTATACGAGAATAAAATCAACAAATACAACCATAATAAGAATACAAACCTAGCGGTGTCTATGTTTAATAGGTATCAGTTTGCATGGGTATGTGTGTGTATCTGATGGCATAAGCGATGCAAATTCTTTCAGGCTTATTCCAGTGGCATCCAGAACACGTGCCAAACTGGACATGCTTATCCAGCGTGGTTGACCGGATTGTGTATAACTTTTGCTTTTGTTAAAAGTTGTAGAGTCAAGACCACTGATTCTTGCAAGTCCTGAACATGACAAATCGTATTTTGCTGCCAGATTGCGTATACCATCCCATAATTCGCTGTGTGTCATGAAAAAACTCCTTTGATTAAGACGATATTCATAATATCATCATAAAAGAATACGGTCAATAAATTCAACCTGTGTTAGAAATCAGTCTTGAAAATTCGGTGATAACTAAAGATTTAAAAATTTGTTTCCGAATCGAATGGTTGTGTAAAATTAAAAAATATATCAATCCTTTCGCATGTGCAAATTATATCAAAAATCTAATGAAAGTCAAAAGGATTTTACCTGTTGATTTTATTGCCTATTTGTGCCATGTTCAAACCAAAGATCAAGGAAGGATTATATTAAATTATGCCGAAAAATAAATTGCGTGTTTTATCGTTGTTTTCTGGTTGTGGTGGAATGGATTTAGGAATGGAAGGCGGTTTCGAAATTCCAGCGGTATGTTATAATAAAAAAATTCATCCTGATTGGCATCCTATCAAAACCAAAAATGGTTATGTGAAACTTAAAAAAACTTGTTTTGATACGGTGTTTGCCAATGATATTCGAAAAGATGCGAAATCATCATGGGTCAGGTATTTTAAAAAATATGACAAAGATATTTACAATTTAGAAAGCATTGTAGATTTGGTAAAATCTGCGCAAAAGGGTGAATGGAAATTTCCAAATAATATAGATGTAGTGACAGGTGGTTTTCCATGCCAAGATTTTTCTGTTGCAGGCAAAAGAAAAGGTTTTTGTTCTGATAAGTTACATAATGGTGATAAGTTTGGAATTTGTACAAATCCTTTGGAAAGCCGGGGATCTTTGTATCGTTGGATGAAAGATGTGATTTCAATTGTGCAACCAAAATTGTTTATTGCAGAAAATGTGAAGGGTCTTACAAATCTTGCAGATGCAAAAAAAATCATAGAAAAAGATTTTGCTTCAACCTGTGATGACGGGTATTTGGTTGTAGATGCGCAGGTTTTGTATGCTCCTGATTATGGGGTTCCGCAATCTCGGGAACGTGTTATATTTTTAGGTTTTAAAAAATCCGCATTAAAACCAAATGCATTAAAAGAGTTATCAAAAAATATCATAAGTGATTTATATAATCCATATCCTGTAAAAACACATAGTGATATACATCAAAACAATCTTTTGCCGATTGTGACATCGGGACAAATTCTTGCTGATTTACCGGAACCAGAAAAATCTAATGATGTTGATCAACAAACGTATTCCAAAGCCAAATATATGGGGAAGCATTGTCAAGGTCAAAATGAAATCAAATTGAATAGTGTCGGCCCGACAATACGTTCGGAACATCATGGAAACATCGAATTTCGAAGATTAAGTATTGAACACGGCGGAATATATTATGATGAATTACAAGATGGTAAAAAAGAACGTCGTTTAACAATAAGAGAATGTGCAAGGATTCAAACATTCCCTGATGATTATCATTTTATCTGTAAAAAAAGTGATGATTTGTCTGGTGTATCTGGGTCCCAAGCATATCAATTGATTGGTAATGCTGTGCCACCATATCTTGCGTATAATTTAGCAAAAAGGTTGGAAAAAAATTGGGATTTGTATTTTAAAAAGGAAGACGAATGATAATATCTAAAAACAAAAAACCAACACTCGAAGAATTTACAGCATTGGTAGAAAAGGCCACAAATCTTTTAAATGCCAAAGCAAAGAAAAACAGCGAATATTTTATAACAAGAAACGCACAGAAATTAGAAGAAGATGTTTTTCGTGCACTTGAACAGGCTTCTTTGGGTACTGTATTTCAAAATTCTATAGAAAAAATTTCGGGACAACATTTTCCTGATATTGTTGTCGGTGGTTTTTTTGGTGTTGAAGTAAAAAGTTCAAAAGATGAAAAATTTGTGACTTTGGGGGGCAGTATAAACGAATCTACCCGGGTGCCAGGGGTGGAACGTATATTTTTAACCTTTGGAAAACTCACAAATCCTGTTGAATTTATAAGTAAACCATATCAAGATTGTTTGGCGGATGTTGTCGTGACACATTATCCTCGTTATAAAATAGATATGAAATTAGCGACAGGGAAAACCATATTTGATAAAATGCATATTGATTATGACGAATTAAGAAAAAAAGAAAATCCAACACATGATGTTATACAATATTATAAAAGATTATTAAAACCTGGCGAACGTTTGTGGTGGTTAGATTATGAAACCCAAGAAACAAATGAAAATGTTTTTTCTGCATCTGCAAAGGTTCGTTTGTGGAAAACCCTATCAAAACCAGAAAAACAAAAATTTATTACGATGGCATATGCTTTATTTCCTGAAATCATAGGTGAATCACAAGATAAATATAATAATTTTTCATTATGGTTGGTGTCTAATTATGGTGTAATATCAACTTCTTTGCGGGATTCTTTTTCTGCGGGTGGAAAAGTTAATGTCACAATAGGAAATAAAACATTTAAATTATCACGTATTCTTTACAATTTGTATTCATATAAAAATCAAATAAAAACATATTTGGATTCTGTACCGGAAAATATATTAAAAGATTTATGGAATGTACGCACAATAGAGCCTGATCGTTTTCAACAATGGTTGCGTATTGTAATAAAACTGAACCCAGAATGTAATTTTTTGATAAATGATTAGATGTTTAAATTTTCTTTTTTTATGATATAATTTAAAATATGTTATTGAATATATTATTACTTATCATCGGTTTTGTTTTTCTGGTTCGTGGGGCAGATGCTTTTATTGATGGTGCATCAGCAATGGCTCGTCGTTTTAATATTCCAGAAATTATTATTGGTTTAACAGTGGTTGCTTTTGGAACCAGTGCGCCTGAATTTGCTGTCACTTTGTCGTCTGTGTTGTCCGGGGCCAGCGGGGTTGCTGTTGGTAATGTTTTGGGATCTAACATTGTTAATATTTTATTAGTTTTGGGTTTGTCTTCTTTGTTGGTGCCTTTGCCAATTCAAAGAAAAACAGCAATGTTTGAAATACCATTTGTGATTTTTATAACACTGATTTTGTTATGGTTTGGCGCAAGATACGGTGTAATAAACAGATCTGGTGCGATTGTATTGTGCGCATTGTTTTTGGGATTTATGGGATATTTGTATTTCAATTCAAAAGAAAAAATAAAAAAATCTGTTAAAAAGACAGAAATGTCCGTCGCTAAAATTATATTGTATTTGGTACTGGGGTTGGTGGTGCTGATTTTAGGCAGTAAAATGGTGGTAAATTCTGCGGTGAATTTGGCAAATATATTCCATGTTCCAAACAGAATAATTGGATTGACTTTGGTTGCTTTTGGAACCAGTTTGCCTGAATTAGTCACATGTATAACCGCTTTGCGTAAAAAACACACAGATTTAATATTGGGGAACATAATTGGATCAAATATATTTAATGTGCTGTTTGTGTTGGGTGGGGCAGCATTAATTCATCCAATTAAATTTGAATATGCGTTTATGATTGATGCGGCAATATCAATAGTTATAACTACATTCTTGTGGTTGGTCGCATTATACGAACAAAAATTAACCCGTGGGGCAGGCATAATATTTTTGCTTTGCTATGCGGGATATTTGGTATATTTGTTTTGAAACATTTGGTGCGGGTAAAGAGAATCCGTACGTTTCGTAATCTTGACGAGTTGCGTTATTAGCAACGAGTCCTAGATGAAGAAGAAAGGATACTCGACTTCTTGGGAAAATTAAAGACTTGGTGCGGGTAAAGAGAGTCGAACTCTTATGGGTTGCCCCACTGGAACCTAAATCCAGCGCGTCTACCAGTTTCGCCATACCCGCATAATAAACAATG
>CAMVPZ010000050.1 GCA_947169505.1 uncultured Pseudomonadota bacterium | reverse complement strand
TGGCAGGGTTGATAATATCATCCGCAATCTGCACACGTCGCCACGTCAATTTTATCGATATCTGGACATTGCATACATGAACCCAGACAAGATAAACGAAATCTTGTCCGGGAAATTAAAAATAAATGTTAATGATTTGTTTCAGATTGCGAAAAACAATCAAATTAACAAATAAACTGATTTATATCATCAACGAATTTTATTGTTTTATCATATAGTGAGTTTAATTCGTTGACATATTCTGATGGTATAGCGACACCATAGCCAAATTTATCGTAATCTCCTTGCGGGTCCGGTGTTTCTGTAATAATTCCCACAACCTCGCCATTTTTATTAAAAACAGGCCCGCCGCTATTACCGCCTTTTATTTTTCCAGTTAAAAGCATCAATGTGTGCTTGTAAATATATGATGTCTCAATGGCTGCGACTTGCCCAGTTGTAGCAGTTAAAAAATTATTAAAACCAGCATGTTTTGGGTAGCCCATTGATAAAGTTTCATCCAAAATATCAACATTTCCAAACCATAACCCATTATGTAGCAGAGATGTATCCTCAATTGTTATTAGCACCAAATCTATATCGTCGTTTGTATAAATTTTTGTATTTTTTAGCAATGCGGTGTCAACGCCTGGTATTTGAGCATAATCAAAATTTTGTAAACAATGTTTTGCTGTTATTATACCTTTATCACAAAGGAAACATGAACCTGTAGAAGTTTGATTCCTTTCTGTGTTATAAACATGAATTGGAAAATATATTACATTTTTATTGAATTCGTATATGTATTTGAAACCGCCAATTCTACTATTAAAATATCTCTGTATCGCTGTTTTATATGGGAACGGATCTTTTTTGGGACCCCAATAAAAATTGCCCTCACTTCCAAATAAGTTTATGCCATGAATGTTTATGGTATCTAGCATATTATATGCACACAATTGTTTGCAAATTGCATTTACAATATTGGGTTGCAAAGGAAGTTCTTCGGTTAAGTTTTTATATTGATGCGTACTGATAAAATCCAATGGCGTCTTTGCTGTTTTTGATAGCAATCCTTCTCCAATACGTTTTATCATAATATCATAGTAAAGACTTTGAACAGAATCGTCATGAAAAAAATTCCAAATATCAATGCATAAATTTGGATACTTTATACAATAAGCAGAAAGTTCCTCGATCATTTTAATGCCTTTTTATTTGTTGCAATACTAACATAATCAGGTGTTTTTTCAACATAAAACTGGCATCGGATTTTTGGGCAAGGTATATAAGTTGCGGGAATTTGGGCTGGTTGGGAATATGTGGCGATATACATCGGAAAATATCGGGCTAAAAAACCACCAGAAACTGGCTAAAAAAGAACATCCCGGGGGATTGACACGGGATGTTCAATATTACTGGCGGATGGTGAGGGATTCGAACCCCCGGACGAGTTGCCCCGTCAGCGGTTTTCAAGACCGTCGCATTCGACCGCTCTGCCAACCATCCTTAACTCTCTTTCGTGCGACGTTCTTTCAAACCGACGGTTTTGGTCATGCGCAACTTTGTTGCTCTGACCTCGCTTCGCAGTCAAGACCGTCGCTATTGTCCCGCTGCTGCCAACCATCCTTAACTCTCTTTCGTGCGACGTTTCTTTCAAACCGGCGGTTTTGGTCATGCGCAACCTTAGTTTCTCTGACCTCGCTTCGCAGTCAAGACCGTCGCTATTGTCCCGCTGCTGCCAAAATCCTTAAACCGTCCACAATACTTTATATTTTGACATGCCAAATGTCAATTCATTTCTTTCGCATGGCGTAATAAAAAACTACTGCCCCCACAACAAACATTATTCCAGACAACGCCTGCCCCATGGTTAACCCCCAAGATGTCAAAAATCCAATTTGAGCATCCGGTTGACGGAATTGTTCACAAAACACCCTGAATATCGCATAAAACATACAAAACAGACCACCGATGGCACCGGGATGATTTTTTAATTTTGTTTTCGTATAAAACAACCACATGATTATGAATAACACCAATCCTTCCAATGTTGCTTCGTAAAGTGGACTTGGGTGGCGAGGATAAGCATATTCCGGAACGCCGTTAAAAATCACACCGATTGGCGAATTTGTAATACGTCCCATGACTTCCATATTTATAAAATTGGCTATACGCCCCAACCCCAATCCAACAGGAACCAATACAGCCAATATATCCAAAATACGAAGAGAATTGCGAACAAAAGATTTATCGTTGAATTTATTGTTATGAACAAACAAAAGTGTTGCAATTATTACACCCAAAAGTCCACCGTGAAAACTCATCCCGCCATGCCAAAGCATGAATATTTCCAATGGATTTTCAATAAAAAACGGCAGATTATAAAACAGAACATATCCCAATCTTCCACCGATAATTACCCCCAATACGATATATGTGACAATATCATCCAATTGCTTTTTAGAAAAACAAATAGTTGAATTTTTGTTTTTTGTAAAATGTTTAAAAATGAAAAAACCAATTACAAAACCGGCGATATAAGCCAGCGCATACCAACGAATTGGCAGACCGAACACAGAAAAAGCAATTGGATTAATAGGATTAATAACTATGGCCATAATAAAAATTCCTTTTTGGATATTTTATTATGAAAACCAGATTATTTTCAACCAAAAATTAAAGCCGCCAAACGGCGGCTTGTTTAATTATCTGATTCCTCTGCTGCGATATATATATTCGCCATTTATTTTTTCATATGTTAAATGAAATGCTTTGATTTGTTCTTCTATCACTTCTGTCAAATGTTCGATATTTTCTTTTGCTTTACTTAATTTAGCAACATCTTTTTTTCCCAAATCCATACCATTTTTTTGCAACTTTGCACGTTCAGCAGATAAACGTGTAAATACTGATTTATTGCTTTTTAATTGAGCGATCAAACTGTCAACAGTAATGTATTTTCCTCTGTTCGCTGTTTTGCTTGAATACAAATCACTAAAGTTTTTTTCACTTACACATGCAATATTTGTCATATTTGCTCCTTTTTGTTGTTTTATTTACAAGTATATTATATTGACAATTTTTTATTTGTCAAGCATTAAGTTAAAAAACTTTAATTTTTTGGAAAATTATATTTTTTATATCTCTTGAATTGTTGCCTATTATATATTATATTCCACGTAAGCAATAAAATAATAGGAGAAAACACATGAAAAAATCTATTGCAAAAATCGGTGGTGGTATCGAATCGTACATCAGACGTATATTTGGTTTAATGACAGGCGCTGTTGCAATTACTGCGTTAACTACTTTCGTTATGTTGATTACCGGGGCATTTACTGCATTAATTCATAATGGCGGATTATCTGTGACATATTACATAATCGCTTTTGGCGGTTTGGGATTGTCACTTTGGGCGCAAATGCGCGCGTTTTCAATGAAACCATCAACTGCAAAGATATTATTGTTTTTGTATTCTGTAATGATGGGAATTGTAATAACTCCTATGATTTTGGTATCTAGCGCTGAATCAATATTAATGGCATTGGTGTTGGCGGCGGTAATGTTTGGCTGTATGGCGTTGTTTGGATATAAAACCGTCAAAGACTTATCTTTCCTTGGGATATTTTTATTTTTGGGTATGATCGGTTTAATTTTGGTTGGTATTGTATCTATGTTTGTCACATTTGGTGCAGTATTTAATCAAATAGTATGTTTGATTGGTGTTTTAATATTCGCTTTGTTCGCAGCATACGATATGCAATATTTAAAAAACGCATATTATGCGGTTGGAAATGGTGAACAGAAAGATCAATTGGCTGTGCTTGGCGCATTGCATATGTATATTTCATTCGTAGCAATGTTTGAATACATATTGGGATTGTTAAACAGCAGAGATTAATTATAGAATAATTTAAGGAACAAAAAATGGCTTATAAAATAGATAAAAACAAATGTATTGGTTGTCATACATGTATGGGTGTTTGTCCGGCAATGGCTATATCTGCCGATGGGGATGGTAAATGTGTTATTGATAAAAACAAATGTATGGGATGCGGGACATGTGCTGCGGTATGCCCCGTTAACGCAATTGAACCAGATTTATAAAAAAATTAAAAAGGATTATAAAAAATGCCAGCAAAATCAGTTAATGACATAGTTGCACTTTGCAAAAGACGTGGTTTTATTTTTACCGGATCTGAAATATACGGTGGCTTGGGCGGTGCATACGATTACGGTCCATACGGTGTTGAATTGATGCGCAATATTCGTAATGCGTGGTGGAATTTTATGATTTATTCACGTAATGATATCGAAGGTTTAGATGCGGCATTAATAACAAATCGTTTAATGTGGAAATATTCTGGCCATGAAGGTAGTTTTTCCGATCCATTGGTTGAATGTAAAAAATGCGGTGCTCGTATGCGCCAAGATAAAATGAAAGATCCATCAAAATGCGACAATTGTGGCAGCACTGAAATAACAGAACCACGTGCGTATCAATTGATGATGGGCTTGTCTATTGGTGCGACGGCTGATGGCGCAATTAATGCATATTTACGTCCGGAAACAGCGACCACAACTTATGTAAATTTCAAAAATGTTTTGGATTCAAAACCACATAAATTACCATTTGGAATTGCCCAGATTGGTAAGGCTTTTCGTAATGAAATTTCACCACGTGGTTTTGTTTTCCGTATGCGTGAATTTGAACAGGCTGAAATGCAATATTTTGTTAACCCAAGTGAAGACGAAAAATATTTCGAATATTGGAAACAAACAAGATTAGCATGGTGGGTAAACATTTTGGGAATACCCGCTGAAAAATTCCGTTTCTTGCCACATGAAAAATTGGCACACTATGCGAAAGCGGCGGTTGATATTGAATATGCTTTCCCAGATGGTTTTGATGAAGTTGAAGGCATTCACAATCGTCAAGATTTTGATTTGGGCTCTCATACCAAGGGTCAAAATGAATTCAAATTATCTGCACATGTTTTAGAAAATAAAGATTCTACAACCAAATTATCATACAGCGATGCACAAACGGGGGAAAATTTCGTTCCATATGTAATTGAAACCGCTATGGGTGTTAATCGTGCTATGTTGGCGGTTATGTTGGAAGCATATACCGAAGAAGATTTGGGTGATGGAAAATCACGTACAGTATTAAAATTAAAACCTTGGTTATCACCGGTCAAAGCAGCGGTAATTCCTTTGGTTCGCAATGTTCCAGAAATCGTAGATTTATCAAATAAAATCGTTGATGATTTACGCAAAATGGGCATCGGTAAAATAGAATTAGAAAATTCTGGTAATATCGGTAAAAATTATCGCAGACACGATGAAATTGGAACACCTGTGTGCATAACGGTTGACCATCAAACTTTGGAAGACGGTACGGTCACATTACGTCATCGTGATTCAATGGAACAAGAACGTATTAAATCAACAGATGTTGCAAAACGTGTTTTGGAAATAGTAAATCAATAAAAAAACGCCGTTTGGCGTTTTTTTATGCAGCACGTTGATATGATTGTTGCAATAACATTTGCTGTATCATTTTTTGTGTGTGCAATTTTGCAATTTCAAAAGATTTTGTATTTGAATTTTTATTTAATGTTTTTTCAGGCATATATTGCGCATACATTGAATCCAAAGTTTTTTTTGATTCACTGATGCTTTTTGTACCGTAATCCAAAAATTGTTTTTTTAATCTTTCATCTAGTTTTTCATTTACGTATGGATTTGTCATGATTGTTTTAGCCATTTCACGACGAAATTCACCGTGCATTTTTACCAATTCTTCGTTAAGTGGATGACCGGCAATTTTTGTCTTGGACGCAACAAATCCATCCATTTGTTCCAAAGCTTTTTGCCAAGATACACCCAAAGTTTTTCCCATACCCCAATTTACAGACACAAAACCAAAATACATGTGCACATAATCTTTCTTTAATTGTTTAATTGCTTCTGGGGGTAATTTTTTTTGGCTTTTATTGACGATTGCATTCATCATCATCATTTGTTTTTGTTGCAATTCAAAATTTTGCATATTGTTTTCGAAATCATTTGTCATGGCG
>CAMVPZ010000049.1 GCA_947169505.1 uncultured Pseudomonadota bacterium | reverse complement strand
ATTTTAAATTTTTTTGAGTTTAAGCTTTTTGCAAAGACGAAAATTTATAAAAAAAGATGGTACTTATAAAATCATCGAATTTCAAAATTCATTGGTGCCAGATACAAAAGATTGGGTTACAGTACGTAATGCTATTGATAAAATGTACGAAATTTGCGCACAATGCAAACAAGACAACATATTAAGCAAATAAGGGGTTTAAAATGCATACAGTTTTTACAACAGATTTGATAAATGTTTCATGCCCTGAAAACATGGACAGAAGCACGTGTGAATTACGTGAATATATACAATATGGTCAAGGTTTCTTTCATACAACCATAAATGAAAACCATTTAATGCCAAATTCTCATGATTTAAAGAGTTTTTTACGTGTTTATAACAAAATGCAAAACATTTGTAAAAAATGTAAAAAAGAAAACGGTAGATAATACATGCACTTTAACATATTGACCATTTTTCCAGAAATGTTTCCAGGAACGCTTTCCGGCGGGGTTGTTGGACGTGCTTTGGAACACAAGATTTGGTCAATGGATGTTATAAATATTCGTGATTTTGCCATTAATAATTATGGCAGTGTTGATGACGAACAATTTGGTGGTGGCGCAGGAATGGTTATGCGGCCTGATGTTTTGGGAAATGCAATAGATTCTGTTAAAAAACCGGGTAAAATCATATTCTTTTCACCACGTGGAAAGCCACTAACACAAAAAATGGTGCGTGAATATACAAAATATGATACAATGACCCTGCTCTGTGGTCGGTACGAAGGTATTGATCAACGGGTTATTGACGAGTACGATATTGAAGAAATATCTATTGGGGATTATGTTTTATCTGGTGGCGAATTGGCTGCGCAAGTTTTTATTGACAGTACGGTTCGTCTGTTAGATAATGTATTAGGTGGCGGGTTGGAATCAACCCAAAACGAAAGCTTTGAAATCGGCGGGTTAGAATGGCCATTATATACCCGTCCGTCAGTATGGCGTGGACAAAGTGTCCCAGAAGTCCTGCTGTCCGGTCACCATGGCAATATCGAACGGTGGCGGAAACAACAATCGGACGAAATAACAAAAGAACGTCGTCCGGATTTAATAAAGGAAAAGTAAAATGAGCATAATTAAAAAAATTGAACAAGAACAAATCGCTAAATTAAAAAGCACAAAAGTTATTCCTGAATTCAAAGCCGGGGATACTGTGAAAGTTCATGTAAAAATCAAAGACGGTGACAAATTCCGTATCCAAATTTTCGAAGGTGTAGTTATTGCACGTGATGGCGGAAATGGAAATAACGCTTCGTTCACTGTACGCCGCGAATCATATGGTGTTGGTGTAGAACGTAAATTCCCATTATACACACCTGCGATTGAAAAAATCGAAAAGGTTCGTGTTGGTAAAGTACGCCGTTCAAAATTATTCTTTTTACGTGCATTGTCTGGCAAAAAAGCAAGAATCGTTGAAGATTTGTCTGCAAATGCTGCAAAAAAAGAAGAAAAATAATTTTGTATTTCTTATTAAAATCCCCCGATATTGTTTCTGGGGGATTTTTTTATATTTATAAAATTGACTTAAATAAAATATAGCGGTATCATATTAATCATGATGAAGAAACTGTGTTTATTTATTGGTTTGGTAATGTTATGTGGTTTTTCACATGATGGTTTTGCGTATATTGAAAAAAACACTGCTATCGTTCGTGTTATGGATAAAGCCGCTGGTAAAACACAAACTTTGCGATTGTCATTAAACAAAGATTTTTCTTTTGACGGGTTGATTTTGAATGTTCGAAATTGCAAACAATCTGATCCTTTTGATGCAGAAAATTTTTTCATGTTTATTGAAATTTACACCAAAACAAACGGCCGTATTTTCAGCGGATGGATGAATCGTAATGAACCCGGGCAAAATCCTTTGCAAAACGATACCTATGATGTATGGCTTGAAAAATGTGAGTAAAAAATGACAAAACGAACAAAAATTCAACAGATAAAATTATTTATTAAAATATCAATAGTTGTTTTTGTTTTTGCTGTGTTCATAATATTGGGGTTGTTTGTAAAACCTATTAGAACTTTTGAAAATGCACATATGAAAAAATGGCTTTCTTTGTCAGAACAAGAAAAAATTACAACAATTCAACGAATTGTGCCAAATGCAGACAATCAAGATTTGCTGTTAAGTTGTGTCACAAAAATTGCAGAATTGCCTAATTCCAATGAAATGGTTGTTCATGATGCTGTTGTGTTATGTTATAATGGAATAAAAATTAATTTGGAAAACGATGAAAAATAATTTTCGTTTTGTTTTGTTGTTCTTTGTTGCTTTGTTGTGTGCTTGTTCTCACAAAGAAGATCATTATATTGGCGAAGAATATTTGGGTGCTAAATACATAAATAATCCATTGGGTGAAGAAAAAGCGCCAGACAAAGACCCGCTGATACGAACAGATGCTTTTGATTGCATGACTTTTGTAGAAACGTCTTTGGCGGGCGGAGATGTCGAAAAATTAAATAAAATACGATATAAAAATGGCGAAATTGGTATTTTAACACGAAACCATTTTGTGGAAGTTGATTGGTTAAAAAACAACGCAAATATTGTGGAAAATGTCAGCAACGATTATGGTAAAACAGAAATAAAGCCTGTTATCATAGATAAAAAAAATTGGTTTAAAAAAAAATATAATATAAAAACTGATTTTGAAAAAGAATTTGCAGAAATAGAATATATACCATACAAAAAATTACAAAAATTAAACATTAAAAAGCCTATGATTATTTTGTTTTTGTGTGACGGCGAAGGATTTTATGAAAATGCCGGAAGTGATTTAACAATTATTCATATGGGCTTTGTTTTACCGGGGGATATATTGCGTCACGCATCCACCGATTATGGCATTGTTATGGATGCTGATTTAAATAAATACCTGGAAAAAATGAAAAGAAACAAACATCATATTGGTATAGCATTGGTGAAAATAAAATGAAAAACGACAAAATTATAATAACCGATATGGGTTCTTTAAACGAACATACACACACAACAAAACCCTTGTTGTGTTTGGGCATTGAATCGTCGTGCGATGAAACCAGTGCTGCATTGGTAGATAGCGACAGAAATATTTTATCACATATTATTTATTCACAAATACCCGAACATCAACAATATGGTGGTGTTGTTCCAGAATTGGCTGCACGTGCACATATTTTGGCCATTGATGAAGTCATTAAATTAACGCTGGAACGTGCAGGCAAAACAATTAATGATGTTGATATTGTTGCGGCTACGGCGGGCCCCGGATTAATTGGTGGTGTTTTAATTGGCTGGATGGCTGCAACCGGTATCGCAAACACAACAAACAAACCATTAATTGCTGTTAATCATTTAGAGGGACACGCTTTGGTTCCACGATTAAAAGCAACCAGTGCATGTGATTCTACAACAGATATAGATGTAAAATTTCCATATTTATTAATGCTGGCATCTGGTGGACATTGTCAAATTTTGTTAGTGCGTGGTGTTGGAAAATATGAATTGATTGGTCAAACTTTGGACGACAGCGCTGGTGAAGCATTTGATAAAATCGCAAAAATGTTGGGTTTGGGTTATCCCGGTGGTCCAATCGTTGATAAACGTGCAAATTCAGGCAATCCAAAACGTTTTAAATTTCCACGCCCGTTATGTGATAAACCAGGATGTGATTTTTCTTTTTCTGGTATAAAAACAGCGGCACGCATGTTGTTGGACAAAACACCACAAACAGACATAAACGACGAATTTATAAATGACTTTTGTGCTTCTTTTCAATCTGCTGTTGTTGATTGCATAATAAACAGATTAACCAATGCATTAAAAGACAATCGTGTAAAATCGGTTAATCCAAAAACTTTGGTTGTTGCCGGTGGCGTTGCGAAAAACAGCGCAATTCGTGATGCGATGGAAAAACTGGCAATCAAATTTAGCATGCAATTTGCTGCACCTCCAATGAATTTATGTACAGATAATGGTGCAATGATTGCGTGGGCAGGAATAGAAAATTACAAAGTTGGCAAAGTTGTAAAAACACCTGTTGCACCCCGCCCCCGTTGGCCATTGACGGAATTATAATTTTTTGATATAATAAAAACCATGAAAAATTATGCTGATAGATATGAAGAATTTACTTCTGCAACGGTTAAATTGGCCGAACGGATTCATAATGCAAACAAAGATAAAAATTTGGAAACAAAATACACTTTGCCAGAGATAACATTGGTTTTGCGAAACATCTATAAAGACCCTATATTTCACGAAAAATTTGTATCCAGCAAAATGTCTGAAAACAAATGGTCGTCTGGTTTTTGTGGAATAGCCAGTGTCGTCATATACGAAATGTATGGTGGCGACAAAGTTTGGAACATGATGGCTATTCGTCCAAACGAATGGTCACACGGCCCTGTTATATTTTTACAAGATAAAGCAACTGGTATAAATTTTGGTACAACTGGCGAACATTTTTACCCTGAAACAATACCATATGAAATTGGCACAGTTTTGGATCCATCTCGCCTAAAAACACCAAACAAAGAATTATTAAAAAAGATTTTAATGATGGAATTATCAAAAACAAACAAAAATCCATAAAGTAAAAATGTTATCAAAACCAGAACCTTTTGTTAAACCAGATACAATATTCAGTGTAAGCGATGCTTCTGCACTTTTGAAAAAAGTTGTTGAAACTGCTTTTCCTGAAATCCGTATTCGTGGCGAATTATCACAAATCACACGTGCAACTTCGGGGCATTTATATATGACAATCAAAGATGAAAATGCCGCAATGAATGCGATTGTTTGGCGTGGAACACCTGTGAGTTTTAAACTGTCATTATAACCGGACGTTTTACTACATACCCTGCCCGCAGCAATTACCAGGTTATTATTAATTCTATTGAATTGGCGGGTGTTGGCGCAATATTAAAAATGTTGGAAATGCGAAAACAAAAATTAGCGCTTGAGGGTTTGTTTGATGATGCACGAAAAAAGCCTTTGCCCCGGTTTCCGCAAACAATCGGTGTGGTCACCAGCCCTACCGGTGCCGCATTTCAAGATATTCAAAACAGATTGCGGGAAAGATTTCCTGTGCATGTGTTGCTTTATCCTGCTACGGTTCAGGGCACAACTGCCGCTGCTGAGGTTGCTGCAGGCATTGAATATTTTAACGCAAAAAATAATGTCGATGTGATTATTGTTGCACGTGGTGGCGGTTCATTGGAAGATTTGTTGCCTTTCAGTGAAGAAGTTGTTGTTCGTGCGGCTGCAGCCAGTCATATACCTTTGATTTCTGGTGTTGGACACGAACCAGATTGGATGCTGATTGATTTCGCTGCTGATGTTCGGGCCCCTACGCCAACAGGTGCGGCAGAGATGGTTGTACCAACAAAGATATCTTTGATTCAAGAAATTGATAATTTATCGCACCGGTTAAATACGGCTTTTGCTACACAAATTGTTAATCATAAACGCAGTATTAATAATATAAACATAAAAAGTCCTAAACAAATTTTAATGGAACAAATGCAACGATTGGATGATATAGGACGTACTATGGGTATAATTATTTCTGCCAAGATACAATCTGTACATCAAAAAATCGAATTAATGGCACGGGTCCCCGGGGTTCTTGAAAACCGGTTTAAAACATTAAATCAATCGTTAAATCATATAGGGCAAATGTTAAACAGTTTAAGTTATAAAAAAGTCTTACAACGTGGCTTTGCTATCGTTCGCGACAAAGACAATAATATCATCAGCACACACAATGCAGTTCCGGCATCTATCGAATTCGGCGATGGTGTGTTTTATATTAAAAAATAAATTAATGTTTAATCAAAGTTTTTGCAGTGGCGATTGATTCTGGGGTTATTTGTGCGCCACTTATTATACGTGCTATTTCGTTTATTTTTTCATCACCAGCAATTTCAATAACAGTGGTGGTGGTTTTATCTTTTTCACTTTGTTTTGAAATTTTAAAGTGTTTGTCTGCAAAACCCGCAACCTGAGCAGAATGAGTTATAACCAATAATTGTTCGTTTTGCGCCAATTTGTTCAATCTTTCCCCAACTGCAGATGCGGTTGCACCGCTTATTCCAGTATCCAATTCGTCAAAAACTATCGTTTTTTTGTTGTTTGGATTATTAAGTGCTACACGCAAAGCCAACATAAAACGCGATAATTCGCCACCAGAAGCGATTTTGTTCAATGGTGCGAATGGCGTGCCAGGATTTGTTTTTATCATAAAAATTATATTGTCTGTGCCATTAACAGATGG
>CAMVPZ010000048.1 GCA_947169505.1 uncultured Pseudomonadota bacterium | reverse complement strand
GAAAGATGCCGAAGGTAAATTTAACGCTGCACGTCTTGCATCGGATTTAACCGCTGGTGTGGTGTTGGGAACAGTCGGTGGTGTTGTTTCCGGTGTGGTCATCAAAAAGAAACAAGTTGAAAAAGGTTTCGAAGCACTGCATTGCACAGTCGGTGGACAAAAAAGTGCCGATTTGGGTGACACTTTCCAAGTAGGTTTGCAATAGTAAGCAGGTTTACGATAATAAAAAACCGCCAAATGGCGGTTTTTTAATTCTTCATCAATGGGGAGAATCCGCTTGATTTTCACAAAATATCAATTACAATAAAATCGTTATGATTATGAAATTTGTATCTTTGACACATCGTTTTCATCATGCGGCACGCGCCGTGTGTTTCTAGCTATTCTTTATTTTTTATGATATAATGCTGTTTGATAAAACAGAAATTTTCAAAGTTGGATTTTATAAAAAAGGATGAAAAAATGGATTTAAAACCAACAAAACCGCTATCGGGATTTATAGAATTGTTGCCGGCGCAACAACGCTGTTTTGATTATTGTGCATCAAAAATGCTTAACGTGTTGCGTGTGTCTGGGTTTTCTTTGTTGGATTTGCCGGCCATAGAACGTGCAGAAGTTTTAACAGACAAAGATAATTGGGATGAAATTGAAACACAAATGTTTTTATTTCAAAAAGGTGATACCAAAATGGGATTGCGCTATGACGGAACCGTTGGATTGTCACGCTATGTTGCAGGTCATTTGAATAATTTAGTGTTTCCGTTTCGTGCATCACAATTTTCAAAACGTTATCGTGGTGAACGTGCACAACGTGGACGTTATCGTGAATTTTATCAAATGGATTTAGACATTATGGGTATTAATTCTTTGTCGATAAATTATGACGGTGAAATTATTTCTGTGATAAATCGTGCTTTGGAATCGGTTGCTGAATTTATTGGTCCGGCTGAAGTTTTAATTGGATCTCGTCTGTTTTGGGATGCGCTTTTCGATTATTTGAAACTTAGTCCTGACCAGAAAAAAGACGTATTCGTTTTAATTGATAAAAAAGATAAAATGGGCGATGAAGACTTTGCCGAAGGTTTAAAAGATACGTTAAACAACCCAGATAAAGAAAACATGATAAAGTCTGTGTTCACAGATGGGTATAAAAATTTTGTTGGAAAATCTGAACAATTAGATGTTGCAATCAATGAATTGACAGGTTTTATAAAAACATTAGGTGGCATGGGTGTCAAAAACGCAAAAATAGATTTATCTATTGCACGTGGGTTGGCTTACTATACCGGATTGGTGTTCGAATTTAAATTGATAAATCATCCGGAACTTGGTACAGCCGCTGGTGGTGGCCGTTATGCTGATTTGGCGGGTAAGTTTTCCAAAACTAAAATTATCGGTGTTGGTGCGGCAATTGGTTTTTCAAGAATCTTTGCATCTATGTTGGAAAATAATCAAATAGATTTATCAAGATTTTCAAACCCAATCGATGTTGCGGTTTTGGTTATGGGTGATAATAATGTTGCATATGCATCACAAATTGTAAATGCTTTGCGTGATGCGGAAATAACGGCTGTTTCATATCTTGATACAGATAAAAAATTCAAAAATCAAATTGAATATGCTGATAAAATAGGGGCACGGTTTGCAGCGATTATTGGTGATGATGAAGTCGCAAACAACAAAATCGCATTGAAAGATATGGTAAGCGGTAATCAAGAATCTTTATCAATAAATGACGCTGTTAAAAAAATAAAGGTGCAATAATATGATTATTGAACAAAAATTGCGTGATATTCAAAATCGTGCCAAAGATATTGAAACCAAAATGAATTCTGGTGATGTATCGGGTGATGAATTGACTAAATTGTCAAAAGAATATTCGCAATTAAACGAAGTGTTGCCTTTGATTGATAAATATCTGCAAACGCAATCTGGAATAAACGATGCCAAAGAAATGTTGAACGACCCGGAATTAAAGTCTGTGGCGGTTGAGCAATTGGAAGAACTGGAACATGTTTTGCCTGATTTAGAACGTGATTTGCAAATTGCTTTGTTGCCACGTGATGCGGCGGATGATAATAGTGCGATTGTTGAAATTCGTGCCGGGGTAGGCGGTGAAGAATCTGCGCTTTTTGCCGGGGATTTATTTAATCAATATAAATCTTATGCTTTGCGTCGGGGCTGGAAAATTGAAATCATTGAAGAAAATGCGACTTCGCTTCGTGGATACAAAGAAATCATTTTCAAAATTGATGGGGTGGGGGCATATGCCCGCATGAAATTTGAATCTGGAATTCATCGTGTGCAACGTGTGCCTGAAACCGAGGCAAGTGGTCGTATTCATACTTCGGCTGCGTCTGTTGCTGTTATGCCCGAAGCAAAAGATATTGACGTAGTAATTGATGACAAAGATATTCGTATTGATATTTTCCGTGCATCAGGGGCAGGCGGTCAACACGTTAATAAAACAGATTCTGCGATTCGTATTACACATTTTCCAACTGGGATTGTTGTGACGTGTCAAAACGAACGTTCGCAATTGCAAAACAAAGCAACTGCTATGGCTGTGTTGCGTGCACGTTTATACGAAAAACAAAGAAACGAACAAATGAATGCTTCGAATGCTTCACGTCGCAGTATGGTTGGATCTGGTGACAGAAGTGAAAAAATCCGGACTTATAATTTCCCAGAACAACGTGTGACAGATCATCGTATAAAATTAACACTTTATAAATTGGATGATATTTTAGCCGGTGGGGAAGGCTTGGATGAAATGATTGATGCATTAATCAGTGCGGATCAATTAGAACGTTTGGCGGCAATGGATTAAAAAAAACGCCCGGTGGGCGTTTTTTTAGAATATATATTTAACATTTAAATTTGAATTCCATCCATCTATACCACCAATTTGTTTGTGAACGTTTCCACCGAAAACAAACTGTTTGAAATGATATTCCAGATCAACACCGATATCGGTATGATTATCCAAATCCAAACCGTCTTGCGAAACACCATTTATGTAAATCTTATTATCACCACCAAAATGTGCGACATATTTTCCAGATAACGAACCATACCAATTATTTGTGATTTTTTTAATAAATGTTAAGCCCGGTGCAAGATTTAAAAAATTGTAATCACTGGTTGTCACATAATCGCCATTTACGGTAAAATCGTCAGACGAAACCCATGTATATCCAATATATACCGATGGTTTTACATAAAATGTATCGTCTAGTTTAAAATTGGCATAGATATCAGTTGCGATATTTATCCATGAATTATTGTAATCAACATGGTTATCTTTGTTATTCAAAGCACCAATGGTTGTTAATGTGTGTGCGCCAAGATTGCGGAAAGTATAATGTGAAAACAAACCCGCCACAGCACCATTAGATTTTGTGTCTGAAACTTTGGTGTTTATATAAGATGCAAATCCACCAAAAGATATTTCACCATATTTTAATTCAATAGATTTTGTGTTTGCGCCAACCGATGCCAAATTAAAACGACCATGTTCAGAAATGTCTTTTCCATAATGTATGTCTGCATTGAAATGGTTAGCGTTTGCCCAAACGTCATTGATAAATGATTTGCTGTATTCGTCATGAGATTCAAAAGTTGTTAATGTTGAACCATCGTCGCCATATTCATCAACACGACGCATTGTTCCATACACATCGTCTTTTTCAAATAAATCAGATATGTTTGTCCCATAATTCGTATATGACATAAATATATTAGTCAGTGCATTTATATTCAGTGCAGATATGTTATTATCATAAACCGTAATTGCACCAGCAGAATTTGTATTCAAAACCAAAGCGCTAATTAAAGCAAAAAAACAAATGTTAAATTTTTGTTGCATATCTTTTCTCCTGTTTTTTCAATTATATCACATTTTTATAACTTTGTGAATTTTTTATTGTCTTGGATTTTATTTTTTTATAGAATTCAAAGCATGAGAAACAAAAAGCAAATAATTTTAAACAAACCAATAGTAATGGTTGGTTTGATGGGGGCGGGCAAAACCAGTATTGGTCGTGCATTGGCTCGTCATTTGGGAATACCTTTTGTTGATTCTGATAAAGAAATAGAAAAAGCAGCAGGATGCAGTGTTGTAGATATTTTTTCTTTGTATGGTGAAAAAGAATTCAGGCGTGTTGAAGAAAAAGTTATTGAAAGGTTAATTGATACACCGCCGATGATAAAAGTTATTTCTACTGGTGAGGGTGCTTTTATAACAGATGCTGTACGTAAAATTGTTTTGGGAAAAGCGTTAACAATTTGGTTAAAGGCTGACTTAGAACTGCTTGTAAAAAGGACAAATTTTCGACATACCCGTCCACAATTATTAAATACGGATTCACGTCAAATCTTGGCGCAGTTAATCGGTGAACGATATGATACTTATGCGTTGGCGGACGTGACGGTGGAAACCGGTGATGAAAATATTCATAAAACTTTGAATAAGGTTTTAATGGCTATCGATAAATACAACAGTGACAACAAAAAAGGAGAACAAAATGAAACTTTTAAATGAATTCAAAACTTTTATTAATCGTGGCAGTGCTATCGATATGGCTGTCGGTATCATCGTTGGATCTGTGATGACCAGCGTGGTTAATTCTTTGGTCAAAGATGTTATTATGCCGCCTGTTGGGATGTTGATTGGCGGAATTGATTTTTCACAATGGTTTTTTGTTATTGGTGGCGGTGAACCAGGCGCGCATTATACAACTATGGCTGCGGCCCAGGCTGCAGGTGCTACTACATTGAATATTGGGACATTTTTGAATACAATAATCAGTTTCTTGATAACAATGTTTGCGATATTTATATTTGTGAAAGTTGTTAATTCTGCACGCAGTAAAGCGCCAGTCACAATGCGTGCGTGTCCATATTGTCAACAATCTGTCAGCAAATTGGCAACAAAATGCCCATATTGTTGCAGTGCTTTGAAAACTGAAAAAATAGAAGCGGTTGGCGATACGGAATTGGCCAAAGGTTTGAAATCTTTGAAAGAACATGTTGGTAAAGTTGCCAAAACCGCTAAAAAAGTCGCTAAAATCAAATAATTAGCAAAAACAACAGTTTTTATTAATAGTACACAAAAACCGCCGAAACGGCGGTTTTTTGCGGGTTGGGGCGGTGCGATTAAAAATGTATAATTAAAAAGATTTGAATAAAAAAATTTATGATTTTAAAAAAGATTTTTATAAATATGTCGACAGGGCGATAAAGAAAATAATATTGATAATAATTTTATAGGTTGATTATTTATTAAAATTAAAAAACGCAGAAATCCGGCAGGGGGCATATAAAAAGAGAATATATAAAAGGCGCATAATGTATATTATGTATAGTTTAATATTTATTTCGCTGCGCTCATATATTAAACGTATACATAATATAATATCATTATATTAAACTTAGTCGTAAACGTATGCATAAATATAATACCATGTTTAATATTTGTTTCGCCATGCTTATATATTAAAACTTATATGTAATATAATATCATAATCTATGCTCGCTTTGTCTTAAATTCTTTTATTATAAAAATTTTTTAACTGTTTGTTTTAACTGCATAATTAATTTTTTTCGATTTTTTGAAAAATAATATGTTTTTTTATAAAATTCGCCCTTTTCTGGTCGGTTGATTTTTATTTTGTTGTACCTTTATATTGATTAAAACGTATTTTTTGTTGTGTTTTTGATGAATTTTGGTTTTTTACGGGCAAAAATCAGCAAAAAACCCCGGTTTTCTGCGGTTTTTTATGTTTTTTTTAGGGTTTTTATGCTCTAAACTATACATAATATTGGTCGGGAGTCGGGAGGGGTTAGAATAAAAAGTTTTTTTGTTCGTTCTTTGATTATAAAATGCTTGAATTTTTGGGGTGTTGCGTATAGAATTATCGGGTGTTCTGTAAAAAATTAAGGATTTTATTATGACTGACGATGTTCAAAAAGTACAGATGCGTGAAGCAAAATGGCAAAAACGTTGGCGTGAAAATGCCGCTTTTGTGCCAAAAAATGACGAAAAACCAAAATATTATAATTTGATTGAATTCCCGTTCCCAAGTGGTTCTGGGTTACATGTTGGTCATATGTTGCCTTATACTGGGATGGATGTTATGGCACGTTTTAAGCGTATGCGTGGGTTTGATGTGCTTTACCCTATTGGATATGATTCTATGGGGATATCATCGGAAAAATATGCTACAAAAATCGGCAAACACCCCAGTGAATCTGTGGCAGAATTAATCAAGATTTTTGAAAATGACGTTTCTATAATGGGGCTGTCT
>CAMVPZ010000047.1 GCA_947169505.1 uncultured Pseudomonadota bacterium | reverse complement strand
AGCATTTTCATAACCAATGGATGGAAACATGCCTTCGTTAAGTCCGGTTAAAATTACAACGTCTGCCGTCTGCATACGTGATTCAATCGTTCCAATTATAGACACCATACAATCATTTTTTTTATTTTCACGAATTGAAATATTACCAATTGCATCCGCAATAAAAGCACGTCCGTCTGCCACATTTAATACTATATCATTCGCACATAAAATATCGGCTGTTTCTTTTATTGCTTTCCAAATTTCAATATCATTTTCATTTTCAATATTAAAACCCGGCATAAAATTAAAATCTTTGTTTGAATCAACAAATTTCACCAACATATCAAACAAATTATAATCACTTTGTTTATAAAGAATTTCAAATTCATGCAAATTATTTTCCGCCCACCAATCAAACAAATTCAAAATACTGCGTCCCAAATTTGTCATAGTTCCGGATAGCCCAGATGAAAAATCTGCATCAATATTACGCTTTTCCATTTCCGCATGGATTCTTTGATTTGCCGCCGCATCAGGCGTTATTATCAAAACAGATTTTTTATTTTGAATTGCACGTTTTGTGATTTCCGCCGCAACAGATGCTTCTTCGCTTTCACGTTCACACACAACCAATTTACAATTTTCAAATTTTTTATCAATATGTTGTCCAGAATTTCCAAAAGAAATATTCATAACATCCATAACTTCGCTTTTCCCGACATTTATTATTTGGACATCTTTTGGTGATATATTTAATCTTTGTAAAAATTTATATTCATTGTTGTATGGATTTGTGTCTAATTCAAAATCTTCTATTTCTCCAGATATTTTTCCAGACAAAATTATTTTACCATGTTTTCGTTTTGCAATCTCTACCATCAAATCCGCCGTTGCCGGCACAGAAGCCGTAGACCCACACACAATTACACAATCATATTCATCAATATATTTTATCCATGCACGAATATCAGCATTTCGTTTTTGTGTTGTGGTTAATCTGTTATCTGGTAATTGTTTTAATATGTCCAATATACGTGCTTTGTTTTGAAAATGTGTTGCGTATTTATCATCTATTATTTCAGTCCAATTTATATCATTTATTTTAATGCCTTCGTTTTCCAAATAATCCGCCATACGAATAAAATCATGTGCAATTGGCAAAGCCGTAGATATATTTTTTACATTCGCATCCATTGATAATAAACGTGATAAAATAATTATGCGTTCCCGATTTGATATAACATCTTCATATTTTTCATCATCTTCATCAACACCATTCCCCAATGGAATTAAATTCGGCAAAATAACCGCATGACCAATTTTATCAACAATCATTTTTTCCGCACTGCGTATTGCACGACGAGATGGTAAAAAAATCAAAACACGTGAAAAGTCATCTTTGTATTGTGAAATTTCACCCCACAAAGCATCAAGCATTTTCGCAGGATTCGACACACAAAAAACATTTTTATTTAACACCGATGACATTTTTTAATTCTTCCAATCCGTACTTTTTTTCTGCGGAAGTTTCAATAATCTTTTCCATCATTCCTGGATGATTTTCGTGTTTAATTGTTAATTGTTTTTGTTCACGAACTTTTTTATCTTTTTTTGTATAAACGATTTGATAGCAAATACCATTTACATCACAAAATTCCATCAATTCTAAATCACTATCTTTTGGACCAATTCTTGAATCAATCAATATAAACAGCCGACGTAATTGCGAACGATTTAATAAATATTCTTGTAATCTTTCAAGCCAACGCAACTTATCAGCTTTTGATACACGGGCAAAACCATATCCCGGCAAATCAACAATCATTGATTTATCATTAAAATTAAACAAATTTAAACTTTGTGTTCGCCCCGGTGTATTAGATGTTCGTGCAACTTTTTCGCCCAAAATTGCATTTATCAACGAAGATTTTCCAACATTACTGCGCCCAACAAAAGCATATTCTGCGAATTGAGTATTCGGTAAAGATTTTACAGTTTCAAAAGAGCCAACAAATTTTATCATGATTTTTTCACCAATTTTTTATATGCTTCTTTTTTTGATATTCCGGTGCGTGCCGCAATTTGTGCCGCCGCAGATTTAGTAGAACTTGCAACAACATCATTAACGATTTCACTTATTTCATCATCGCTCATTTTTTTATCAGGTGCAGGCGCAACCACAATTACAATTTCCCCACGTGGTGCATCCATATTTACCAAATCAGCCGGATAGCCAATAATTGTTTCTTCGTGAATTTTTGTAATTTCACGCACTATGGCAACTTTGCGTTCTGGCATAATTTCTGCCAAAGTTTTAATTGTATCAATAACACGATTTGGACTTTCGTAATAAATTAATGTATGCCGAATTTTGTTATCTTCACGAATTTTTTTCTTATCAAAAAAACCACAGAAAGTAAATCTGTCAGTTGGAAATCCAGACAAAACCAAGGCAGATATCACAGCCGTTGGACCCGGCACCATAAACACATTTGCGCCCGCTTCACGGGCAGCATGTACAATACGAAATCCCGGATCACTTATTCCCGGCATGCCTGCATCTGTAACCGTTGCAATTGATTGACCATCTTGAATTTTTTCAATCAAAGAATCTATAACTTCTTTTTCATTATGTTCGTGACACGAAACAACTTTGGTTTTTATATCAAAATGATGCGCAAGTTTCAAAAAAACACGAGTGTCTTCTGCTGCAATCAAATCAACATTTTGTAAAATTTCAATCGCTCTGGGTGAAAAATCAGCCAAATTTCCAATAGGTGTTCCAACAACATAAAGTCCTGATTGCATTTTTTATCCTTTTGCATTAGAATGATAGCACACAAGAGGTAGGATTTTCAATGTCTATGAATAAATTTTTAATTTTTGCTGGTATATTGCTGGCATCATGCAGTGCGAATCACACTGTAAAAACGGCACAAATCGGGACATCTAACCCAACAAATTTGCAAGACGGTTATTTATATTCAACGTCCGTATACGGCTATGTAGATGGTGGTCCGTCTGCCAATGTTGCGGTATTATTACCATTCAGTGGCGATGCAAAAAATGTTGGCAACGACATAAAAACATCCATAGAAACGGCTTTTTTGCGTAAAAACGCACAAAATATTAAGGTATCGTTCTTTGATTTACCAAATGAAAAAACGAATCGCAATGATGCACTTCATGCGGCATTGAATTCAAATCCAGATATTATTATTGGACCTCTTTTTGCAGAAGATGCTGAAAACCTTCGTGATATGAAATCATCAAAAATACCTGTGATATCGTTTACATCTGATGCGAATGCATTGGGTGATAATTTGATGACAATAAATTTGATACCAACTCAAAGCATCGAAACAATCGTTCAACAAATGCAGAAAGACGGCGCAAAAGATATGATCGTATTGGCACCAGATGATAATTCTGGTAAAGCAATGGCATCCGTTGCAGACAGGGTTTCTTCGGCATATAACATACCAATCAATGGACTGTTTTATTATACGCCCGGCAATCCAGATTCTATAAAAGAAGTTTCCATGCGTGCATCAATGTATAATGCACGAAGTGCGGCGAATAAACGTGCACGTGAAATTTTGTCAGACATATTAACCAAAGAATCTTTGGATTCGCAAACCAGATATAATCTGCGCAAACAATTGGAAAAAATATCACGCACAGAAACACTTGGTGATTTACCATATGATGCAATTTTATTTTTAGGTAATGGTGAAGATTCGAAAACACTTGCATCATTTTTGCGTTATTATGGAATTGGAAATCGTGATGTAGCATTTTATGGCACAACACTTTGGCATAACAGCGACATCGCATCTGATTTAACTTTAAGTGGTGCAAAATATGCGACATTGCCTGAAATTTCTGACAATTTCAAAAGTCTTTATAATATGATGGCTGGCAAAGATCCTGATTATTTGGCTGCATTTGGATACGATGCTGCAAATCTTGCATTGGGTATGTTATATGCACCAAAAAATCAAACTGCATATCTTTATGATCCAAGTGGATATATGGGCACAACCGGTATATTCCGCATGCAACCATCTGGTGAATCAGAACGTGCTCTGCGCATAATGGAATTAAATGGTTCTGGAAATGTAAATGTTCTTAACGATGCACCCGCAAACTTTCTTGTTCCATTATATAACATACGAACAACAGGTCTGCGCCATGTATCTGAACGTGAATTATCTACACGTGGTATAAACCCTGGGGATTACATAGATATACCGGATGATTTGCGCAGAAAATCTGCATATCGTACAAAAACAATTGGTGCAAATTATACAGATTCAAAAGGCGAAGAAACGTCTTATGCACCGGTTCAAATTTTCGAATCACATGATAACGAAATCATATCAAACCCTGAATTTGAATCTGTGAAACAGGAAACTGTATCCCGCCAATACATTGACACTGTTGAAATAGAAGAGTAATATATTCCCAAAGGGGATTTATATGAAAAATTCAAGATTTTTAATCACTTTGGTGTTTATTGCTATGTTTGTTGGCGTGTATCATTTTTCATCACCATCTGTTGAAGTTATGGCGGGGCAAATGATAATGACAGGCTTCCACGGTGACGGAACAAATTTAAATGACGAAAATTTTAATGCCATCCAAGAACAAATTATCCGTGGTCAAATTGGCGGTGTAATATTGTTTGATGTGGATATTTCTGGATTGCTGGCAACCGGCATGGATATGACAGAAGCAAAAAAACAAATCTTTTCATCAAATATAAAAAATCCTGAACAAATAAAAAAATTAACCCAACAATTGCAATCTATCGCACCAAAAAAATTGTTTATCGCTATTGATCAAGAAGGCGGCGAAATCCAAAGATTAAAACCAGAACATGGATTCGCACCAATTCCATCTCACAAAGAATTAGCAATGGGCGATGTGAAAGCAACCTATGAAACCGCATACGATTTGGGCCAAAGATTGTCTAAACTTGGAATCAATGTTGATTTTGCGCCACTTTTGGATGTGGATGTAAATCCTGAATCACCGGCAATTGGTGCAAAAAATCGCAGTTTTTCGCCAGATCCTGAAATCGTCACTGAATTTGCAAACGCTTTTGCGTCTGGATTGGCTGACGCAAAAATTATATATTCATATAAACATTTTCCTGGACACGGCAGCGCTGGAACAGATACACACGCTGGATTAACAGACATAACAAACACATACCAAGATTATGAATTAACACCATGGAAAAAATTATTAAAAAAATCATCGCCTTTTGCCACAGTAATGGTTGCACATGTGATAAATAATAAATTTGATACCCTGCCCGTATCACTTTCTAAAAAAACAATTCAAATGATACGTGATATGGGATTTAATGGTGTGATAGTGTCTGATGATATGGATATGGGCGCAATCGCAAACGAATACGGTATTGAAAAATCAATTGAAATGGCAATTAACGCAGGCAACGATATTTTGGTTTTCGGCAACAATTTAACATTTGATAAAAATCGTGGTCGTGATGTAAATGAAACAATTGTAAAATTGGTGAAGAACGGCAAAATAAAAAAATCTCGTATAAAAGAATCTTACCGTAGAATTATGAAATTAAAGGCTAAAGTGAGATAATTAAACCACGAATAAATGCTTGCAATTATAAAAAAATAAGATATAATCACATGGCCTGTGAAATTAAGGCGAGCATAGTTCAAAGGCTAGAATGCAAGCCTTCCAAGCTTGAAATGAGGGTTCGATTCCCTCTGCTCGCACCACGGATTTTGGTTGTTGTGCGCCATGCGCACGATTACAAAAATCCAGTGTCTTGCTGTAGCGCCAGCGAAAGCGGACAAAAGTCTTGAAAACCAAGACATAAAAGTTTCGGGCGCGCGCCGGAGTCGGAGAGCCGGGGCAGACTGTAAATCTGTTGTCTATGACTGAGGTGGTTCGACTCCACCCGCTCCCACCAAAATAAAAAATGCACCCAACGGGTGTATTTTTTATTTTGCTAAATGGGAGCGGGTGGGGCCGCCAGAGCACCACAGGTGCGCATGGCGACTACGAAAATACACAATTAGAAAAATCATAAAAACGGAGTTTTTGTCCCAACGAGTTTTTATAGATTTTTATTATTGTGTATCGAGGTCTCACCCGCATTCCAGAGAATTTTATGGTCGTTTTTATTTTTGCTGTTTGCGGTTTATGGTGTCAGACAAGCAGTAGATTTTGGAAGCGTCAGCGCACCGAAATCGTCACGATTGCCGCATAGCCGGCACAACGTGCCGAGCGAGCGACTACGCAGATAGACGATTAAGAAAATTTTAAAAAATTGAAGTTCACAAGATTTTTTTAATTTTATTTATCGTATATCAAGGCGCACCCGCTCCCACCAAAAAAATACACCGCACTTCAAAAGTGCGGTTTTCTTATTTAATTGGCGG
>CAMVPZ010000046.1 GCA_947169505.1 uncultured Pseudomonadota bacterium | reverse complement strand
CATGATAAATATGGTCCATATCTGCCATCAGTATAATAATATATTGGTTTATCTGTTGACGGATTTTTACCAAGTAATATCGGTTCAACTTTCTTTTGTTCACCATTTAATAATTCATGTGCAATTTCCAAAGTTATTGTATCAATAGTATATTTTTTTGCAGATACATTTTTCGAACCATCTGTCACGTACGGGCCAAATTTACCAATTTTAAAAGTAATATTTTCACCCAAATCTTTTTCTTTTATCTCTGGTTCGTTACTTTGTGTTTCTTCCACAGAATTAATATTATCTAATTTCATAGTATAATCACATTTTGGATAATTGCTGCAACCAACAAAAGCCCCGAATTTAGACAATTTTATACCCAATTTTCCACCACATTTTGGGCAAATACCGTCTTTATTTTTGAATAAATGATAATTCATAAATTCATTTATTTTATCAATAACATCTGTGGTTTTTATAGATTTTACAGATTCGATTACTTTATTTGTTGGTTCCCAAAATAATTTCAAAGATGATAGTTTGTCTTTGGTTCCATTTGAAACATCATCCAAAGTATCTTCGGTCTTGGCGGTAAAATTAACATCAACCAAATCTTGGAAATAATTTGACAAATAAGAAATTAAAATCCATCCGGCAGTTGTTGGATGAAAACGATGTTGTTTGTCTTGTTCAACATATTTTCTATCAACTATGGTTGACATAATAGTTGCATATGTGGATGGACGACCAATACCCAATTCTTCAAGTTTTTTAACCAAAGATGCCTCTGTAAAACGTGCAGGTGGTTGGGTAAAATGTTGTTCTGGTTTCAAAGATTTTATGTTGATTTCATCGTTTATATTTAATTGTGGTAATTTTACGTTATCATCGTCTTCATGATCATCATTATCTTCGATATAAACTTTCATAAAACCGTCAAAAGTACGTGTTGTACCAACACAATGAAAAACAGAATTTTTAACATCTATATCCACAGACACAGAATCAAATTCTGCATTACTCATTTGGCAAGCGATTGTTCGTTTCCAAATTAAATCGTACAATTTTGCTTCATCACCAGACAATTTAACATTTGTATCTAAAAAATGTGTTGGACGAATTGCTTCGTGTGCTTCTTGGGCATTTTTAGATTTAGTTATATAAACATTCGCATTTTTTGGTAAAAATTTATCACCATATTCTTGCAATATAAATTTACGAATTTCATTAACTGCTTCATTTGATAAATTTGTTGCATCTGTTCGCATATACGTGATAAATCCAGATTCGTACAACTTTTGTGCAGTCGACATAGTTCGTTTAGATGAAAAACGTAATTTTCTGGCCGCTTCTTGTTGCAACGTAGACGTTGTAAATGGTGCAGATGCACATCTTTGAATTTTTTTCTTTTCAATATTTGAAATTTTGCCGATCAAAGGTGTTGATAAAACAGATACAATTTTATCAACCATAGATTTATTTTCTATGGTCATTTTTTCGATTTTTTTACCATCAAATTTTACCAAATTTGCATCAAATTCAGTTTTATTAAAAACACAATTTGCAGCAATACTCCAATATTCTTTCGCTTTGAAAACTTCAATTTCTTTTTCACGGTCAACAACCAATTTTACCGCAACACTTTGAACACGTCCTGCAGATTTTCCAAGGTTTTTCTTCCAAAGTAATGGTGAAATTCCAAAACCAATTAAATAATCCAATATTCTGCGAACCATATACGCATCGACCAAATTATCATCAATTTCACGTGGGTGTTTTAATGCTTCAACTATCGCATTTTTGGTTATTTCATGGAAAGCAACACGATAAACATTTTTACCTTTTAATACATCACGTGCATTTAAAATATCGTTTATATGCCATGCGATTGCTTCCCCTTCACGGTCAGGATCCGATGCTAAATAAACACTGTCCGCTTTTTTTATTTCATCAATTATTAATTTTAATTGTTTTTCTTTGCCAGGCATAATTTGCCATTTGGGTTTAAAATCGTGTTTTACATCTACACTGCCACTTTCTGGAACCAAATCACGAACATGCCCAACAGAAGCGATAACCCGCCAATCTTTACCAAGGTATTTTTCAATAGTTTTTGCTTTTGATGGTGATTCAACGATTAAAAGATTCATTTTTTAAAACCCCCTGGATGATAATTGTTGGTCTTTGTGGATATGAGCATTTTGACATAAACCAAAACCGAAAAGTAAAGATATCAAACTGCTGCCGCCAAAAGACATTAATGGTAGTGGAACACCAACTGTTGGTAATATCCCAAGAACCATAGATATATTTATAAAGTAATAAATGAAAAAGTTCAACATAAAACCAAAACATATTAATTGACCAAAGCGATTTCTGCATGTTTTTGCCGCCCAAAACAACATAATAACGATGAAAGTGTATATCATTAACAACATAAATGCGCCAATAAACCCAAATTCTTCACCCAACATAGTAAATATAAAATCTGTTTGTTTTTCTGGTAAAAAAGATTGTTGTGATTGGGTTCCAGACATATATCCTTTGCCAATAATTCCGCCAGAACCGAATGCTATTTTTGCCTGGTTAATTTGATAGCCTGAACCTTTTGCATCTAATTCAGGGTTTATAAAAGTAATAATTCTTGAACGTTGATAATCATGCATTCCGCCATACCAAACAACAGGTGCAGCCAAAAGCGCCAAAATCCCGGCAATCAAAAACCATTTTTTATTTGCACCAACAATATAAAACATCCCAACAGTAATAAGCGCCAAAGATATACCTGTCCCCAAATCTGGTTGTGCGCAAATCAATACAAATGGAACAAAAAGCATTAATATAGGAATTAAATAATTTTTAAATTGCGATAATTCTATACTGTTAAACCATGCAAAATATCTGGCTAATGCCAAAACCAAAGCAATTTTTATAAATTCAGATGGCTGTATATTTATTCCGCCAATTGAAAGCCATCTTTGTGCGCCCATACCAACATCACCAACAAAAGTCACCAAAATAATTAAAATCAAAGCGATTGCGTAAATAAAGTAAGCAGATTTTATCCAAGTTTTTATATTAGAAAATGTAACAAAAAAGAAAACAAATAATCCAAATACAATTTTCATTAATTGTGACAAAGCGAATGGTGTCCAAGAACCACCACCAGCACTGAATAAAACAACAATTGATAAAAACAATACAACACACATAGGTATAAATAACACCAATGAAAAACGTGAAAGTTTTTCATTAAAACTCATCATATTTGCATTTGAAACACGTGTTGTTGTCACCATTTTATTTCAATAATTCCTTCATTACATTTGCTGTCGCGTGTGCAGCGGGTGATGATCCACCGGCATGTTCCATAATCACGCATACGGCGTATTTTGGGGCATTTGTTGGTGCATACCCAACAAACAATCCATGATTACGCATGTTCCATTTTAATTGACTGTTGGTCAAAACACCGGTTTCACGTTCTTTTTTTGAAATATTACGAACCTGGGAAGTACCGGTTTTTCCACCCATTTTTTGACCATTTACATTAATTGCGCTACCAAACGCAGTTCCGCCTTTTTGGGTCACTTGTTCAAGACCGGTTAATACATGTTTTATGTTTTTTTCTTGTAATCCCAAACTTTTGAAATTTGGTTTTTTGTTTGAATATATTAATCGTGGTTTAACTTCTTTATTTGATGCGACACGTGCCATCATAACAGCCAATTGTAAACAATTCGTTAATATAAAACCCTGACCAATACCGGAAATAACAGTATCCCCATGAACCCAAGATGCACCAACATTTTTTTCTTTCCATCGTCTGTCCGGCAAAATTCCAGGCATTTCACGTGTTAAAATATCATCCATATATTTTTGATTTAAACCCAACTTTAATGCCATATTTTTTATAGCATCAATACCTATACGTAATGCCAACTGATAAAAATAAACGTCACAAGAGTGTTTTAATGCACCATATAAATCGACATGTCCATGACCTTTCTTTTCCCAACAATGGTATTTATGATCGCCATATTCCCAAAATCCCGGACAAAACACTTTTTCTTTTGGATTAATTGCGCCACTTTCCAATGCAGCCAAAGCAACAACAATTTTAAATGTAGAGCCAGGTGGATATAAACCTTCGATTGTTTTATTCATAAACGGTTTTGCAATATCGTCTAATAATGACGATATATATTCTTCACCATCATCAGTTTTAAAATTATTTGCATCAAAACTTGGTGTTGATGCCATCGCAAGTATATCGCCGGTTTCAATATCTAAAACAACACCACAGCCAGCCCTGTTCAAAGCCAAAGAATCATATAAAACCTTTTGAACATCTTCATGTATAGTTGTTTTTATATCTTTACCATCAATCGGTGGAATATATTGTGTTTTATCTTCACCGGTAATGCGTCCAACCGCATTACTTACAAGAACATTTTGTCCCTGGATTCCAGCCATTGTTTCATCAAATCTTTTTTCAAGACCATTTATCCCAGTTGTAAAAAACGGTGAATTTGCAACTGGATTTTTTGGTGCACCAACATATCCAAAAACCTGTGCCCCAGCAGGCCCCATTTCATATACACGCGAAAAACCATTATCTATGTGTATGCCCGGTACATTTTTTGCAGAGATACGTGCCAATGTGTCCCAATTTGAATTTTCTGTTATTAAAACAGGTTGAAAAGGTGCCTGTTTTTTGATGTTTTTCCAAATTCTATCAACAGTTTTTTTTCGTAAATTTAAATCTTTTTCAACCAATTGCACGACTTGTTCAATATCTTCTGTTTCTTCTGGGATTATATATATTCTGTATACAGGGGCATCTCTGGAAATAACGGTGCCAGATGCAGATAAAATATTTCCCCGTTTTGGCATAATATTTTGAATACGAAATGAATTGCGTTCACTTTTTTGTAAATACGATTTGTATTCAAAAACCTGCATTTGCAACATACGTAAAACCAAAACCGAAGTCAATATTGCACCACCTGTTAAAAACAGTGCGCTGCGTCTGTCAAAAGTGCGTGCAACTTCTGTATCTATCATGGTTTTATCCAATTATCTATTGCGGTTATTGGTGTGTATAAAACATTTAACCATATAAATAACCAAATGTTATTTATCAAATTTGCCCATGTTAATCCAGAAAATATTAATAATAATATCCCAATACCAATAAATAACATGAAAATGTGTATTGCATTATTGTTTGTATGTTGCATATCTACATAATTTTGGAAACCAATAACTGCATAAAACAGACAATAAATACATGTCCAAAATAATGGCAGATTGCATCTGTAATCTATTAAAAAACAAAAAATCAAACCGAATATTGCAAAACCATTTATCGGGCGAACGAAAGTATAATAAAAAATCGGTATTAATGCCAAAATTCCAGCAGGATTCCAAAAATATATTGATAACCGCCACAAAAACAAAGTCATTATAAATGGCATATATTTTTTCAAAAAGTTTTTTACTTCACACATTATTTATATGAACCTTGGTCATCAAATTGCAATACCATAACACGTGATAAATTATTTGGTTTTATAACATCTACATTTTTGTTATCAATCATTTCGCCAACATAAATTCCAGATGGTAAAACCCCACTGATATTAGATGTTATAATTTTTAATCCTTTGCGGCCAACAAATTGAGTGTCATTGAAAAATCCAATAGAAGCACGTGATTTACCATTTCCCTGTAAAAATCCGGAAATATCAGATCCTGTAATACGAACAGCAATTTTCATATCTGCATCAGTTAAAGCACGAACACGACAAAATTGTGACCCACAATCCAATACAACACCAACCAATTGATTTTCAAAAGAAACAACAACCATACCTTTGTTAATACCGGCTTTTTTGCCACGATTTATTAAAAAGGTATTATGGTGAAATACAGAATCATCAAATTGAATATCTGCTATTATGGCTTTATAAGGGGACGCATGTTTTATATCTAATTCGTTTTCTAATTTTTTATTTTCTTCAATTGCGACGTCGCATTTATATTTATTTGCCAATGCTTCATCCAACTTTATACGTAATATTTTATTTTCGTTTCGTATATTAGATGTTTCTTTGATCCAATGTGCACCATCACCAATTACACGCACAGGCCATGTTATAATATTCCCCGCCCCATGTGCGATTGGCAAAACAACATGCGCTAAAGCATTCATAATTGTATAATCTGGTTTCGCAACCATAATATATATAATGAAAATCGGCAAAGCCGCAGCCGCCAAGGCTGATTTAATAATGCGTGTTAATTTATAAGATATTTTATCCTTCGTCATGTAAAATACTTTAAACGCAAAAAAATCAATATTCAATAAAAACTTGATTTTTCTTTTTTATATGTCAAAATAGGCGTAACCGACATGGCAAGGCATTGCCACGAGGGTACAAATAAAAGGATTAAAAATGCCAAAAA
>CAMVPZ010000045.1 GCA_947169505.1 uncultured Pseudomonadota bacterium | reverse complement strand
TCGAATAATGCTGCAAATAATTGCACATATGATGACACATTAACAATCCCATCAACCGCCCCCGAACGTACCGGATATATATTCGCAGGTTGGAAAGTACGCCCAACGATGGATTTTTCCACATTAACATCATTACCAAATGGACAAAAACGCTGGGGAAAAGACTATTATAGCAATACAAACTATTGTTGGTACAAAGAAGGTACAGGAAGTGCAAACCAAGTATCATGCGCCAGCGATATAGAGTTTAAAGAACTGGAAAAACATGAATGGAAAGTAAAATTTAACACCGGAACAATGTACGGCACGGGACATTGCAGCGCCAAAAGTGGTAATACCAGCAGTTATACATGGCCAACAAACGATTCATCGAATTGGTTGGCGACGTATGACCAACTGGAAAATACCAGTGGCACAAAACAATACTGTTGGTGTCAGGCAACAGGTTGGAAACCAAGTACAAATAATCCAGAAAATACAATATATGGACAAATGTCGGTTTCTGCGTCCTCTGCTTGGGTGTTCTACTACGACAGCGGCTCGGCGGCCATTTGCGCCCAGCGCTGCGCGTACAACTGTTCGTTCGCCGCATTGTACTACTCCGCCTTTCGGCGGGCGTTGGCGACTGGTTCCGGCAATTAATGCCAAAATTTTTCATTTAGCCTGAGAGCAAATTCCCTCGACACTTTGTGTCTGCGGGGAAACCGTGACGATTTCGCTGTACTTCGTTTGCGAAATCTACTTGTTTTCTCCCCCAAATGAGAAAATAAAAAAACACCGTTATGCAACGGTGTTTTTTATTAAAAATTTTTTATCTTAATGATTTGGTGTGCCGTCGGTACCGGCGTTTTTGCGTTCGACAAAAGTAATGCGGCCCTTGTCCAAATCGTATGGTGTCATTTCAACACTGACACGTTCGCCAACGTTTACCCAAATGCGTGCCTTACGCATTTTTCCACATACTGTTGCCAATATCATATGTCCGTTTTCCAAACGAACACGAAACATAGTGTTTGGTAATCTTTCTTCGACAACCCCAGAAAATACAATTACATCATCTTTTGCCATAAATAATAACCCCGTTGTTTTTTGCTTTTCAATGATATTCATCAAATGGATAAATTGCAAGAATATTTTTTATATCTGCTTGCAAGGATTTCATTTTTTTGATAAAATATTAACAAGAATGTAGGATGATCATCATGAATAAAATAAAAATTTTGCCATTATTGTTGGTGTTGCCAATTTGTGCGTTTGGTGCAGATCGTGGGGATTCTACCGCCCGGGTTGGCGTTGGTCGTGCATCCCAGGCATCGGGCAGAATGCCTGCGGTTGCCAATATGGTCAGTCAAAAAACCATTAAATCTGTGTCGAATTCAACAGAACCGTTCAATGTTGTTTCAACTGTACAGACGGAAACAGAAGTATCACACAAAAACAATAATGATTCCGTCGATGAACAAAATACAATGGTTGAAGCCAAAGAAACAAAATCTGGTGATTGTCGTGATGCATATCGTAAATGTATGGATGAATTTTGCTTGTTGGACGAAAGTCAGGGTGAACGTTGCGCATGTTCTGATAATATAGATTCTGCTAAAAGCAAGATTCAGGCTATATTGGCAATCCAAGAAGAAGCAGATAAATTATTTACCGAAGGTGTCGAACGTGAACAACTGGGGGCCAAGGCAAGATTGGTTTTTGCTGAAAACAATGCTAATTCACGGGTTTCTAATGTTGATTTTATGTCTTGGCTGGCCGGCGGTGAAGAAGACGAAGATGAAGATGTTGGCGAAGATGTGACGTTGGGTGATGATTTGTATCAAATGGCGGTGAAATATTGTCAGGCTGAATTAAACGCTTGCGGGGACAAGGCTGAAATGGAATCAATGCTTTATTCACGTATGATTACCCAAGATTGTAAAAATTACGATTCGTATTTAAAAGAACAAAAAGCAAATGCGGAATCTAATAAACGAATCGCTGAATCTGCTGTACGCAAGGCCAGACTTGAAAACCTTAGCACGACAAACAAATATAATCGTGGTGAATGTTTGTTGGCTTATCGTTCTTGTATTGCGGACAAGGGCGGTTGTGGTGCGAATTTTGAAAATTGTTTAGATGCGGGTTTATTAAAACGCCGTTCAAATGCCTGTGATAACATACTTGATCAATGTATGGCTGTACGCAAAGATGTTGAAAAAGATTGGGCGGCAGAATCAAAAAGTGTTTTAGAAGAGGCTGCGAAATACGCAGACAAAAACAGACGTGGAACATGTCTTGCCAAAGTGCAAAATTGTTTGGAAGAAAGTTGTTCTACATCAACGAATGCCGAATGTTTAACCAATGTTAATGTTGCGGCTGGAATTTGCCCAATTATAACAGAATGTGAAGAAATGATTCCGGGATTTCAATCTGTGGTAAATGATAAATTGGGATATTTACAGACTAAATTCTGTGAAAATGATATTGATAAATGTTTACAAGATAAATGTGGTGTTGATTTTTCTAAGGCTGAATGTGTTGGTAAAAAACCATATGAAATTGCTGCACTTTGTCCACAAAGCATGTTCCCATCATGCAAAACAGCAGCCCAGTTTGATATAATTGTACAATCTGCGATTTTGCAAATGGATTATCAAATGTTGACCGGATGTGTGAATTATTTTGGTGAACAATTGGGTAAAGTTTGTGGAACAGATATGGCGTGTTTACCGATTGTGACCATTGTGGAATCTTTGACTGAATTGCCAGAAAGCGAAGACGGTTTGGCGAGTTTACGTGAAACAGTTATCGCAGATTCTAATGCGGCGGTTGATGAATTCTTTAAACAATTTGAACAAGATAAAACTGTTGTTGCATGTGCTGATTCACAAAGTGGTGATGCATCAAAGAAAGTAAAAAACAAAGATTCTTTGGGAACAAATGTGTTTAATTCTGCGAAATTGTTGGCGAAAATGTCTGCCGAAAATCGCAATTTGCGTGAACTGGATTCCAAAATTGCGGAATTGGCACGTAAAAAAGATTTAAAAGATGCAGAACAGATTTGTTTATCTGCATATAAAGCCGAAAAACCAGATAAATCAAAAAGTAATTACAGTTATATAAAATCTGTTTCGTTTGAACCAAATTTGCGTAGTTGTCATGTTTGCCGTATGCAACAGGTTTGTGAAGAAGGTGGTGAATCAAAAGCATCTTCGGCATTGAAAGCGGCGGCGGGCGGATTGTCTGCGGGTGCATCCGCTGGAACAATGGTAAATGCCGGATGGGGAACTGCAATTGGTGGTGTAGTTGGTGCGGTTGGTGCCGGTGCGTTGGGTGCTGTGTCCGGTGGTAAAAAAGATTTTTGTCAGGAAATAGAATCCTGTGAAGATATAAATATGTAGAAATTATGGAGAAAGCATATGAAAAAAATGTTAAAATTTGGTTTAATTTTTGGTGCATTAAGTGTTGTTTGTGTTGGTGCAATTGATTCGTTTGCTGCAACAGCAAAAACAAAAAAACAATCTGCATTGCAGGCTGGAACAAAAGTGCGTACCAGAGTTGAAGCCAAAGGTGTTTATGACCAAGAATGCTATGATCAATATTTTGGTTGTATGGATCAATTTTGTATTGCTGATAATGAAAATGGTGGCTCTTGTATGTGCAGTGATGATGCTGCGACGTATGATGAACAATTGGAAGCTATCAAAAAAACTTTGGCCGAAGCAGAACGTATCAGCACAGAGGAAGTTGAAAGAGTTCAAGCCGGTGCAAATGCTGATATCATATTTAATGGTGGCGAAAGAGTTTACAACAAAGATGGAACGGTCGCAAAAAGTACAGAAACAAAAAAATCTGCTTTGACATGGTCGTCTATTTATGACCAAGATGACGAAGATGAAGACGATTGGGAAGATGTAGATTTATCGGGCAAGGTTGGTCGTGATTTGTATAATTCTGCGAACCAATTATGCAAAGAACAAATGGAAAGTTCTTGTGAAAAAGATATGAAAATTTTGACCCAGATGTATTCTCGTCAAATCGTTTCAGATTGCAAAGGCTTGGCTAATTCTATTGCCCAGAAAAAACAAGAAGCAGATTCTGCGTTGGCCCAGGCCAGGGCCGCCGTACGTGGCGCATTAAAAGATTCTTTGGAAGAATCAAACAAATACACTCGTGGCGAATGTATGGTTGAATATAAAAAATGTATGCGTGGCGCAGATGCGTGTGGAAGTGATTGGTCAAATTGTGTCTTTACGGTTGCCGGTGAAAATATGCAAAATAATAAAGCAAAAAGCACTGCAGGAACCAAAGTTGCAACAATTGATACGTATGATATAACCGCATCTACGATGGAAATTTTGGAATCTAAGCGTTTCATTTGTGAACGTGTTCTTGACAGTTGCGTTGCAGTACGGGATTATGTTTGGAATGATTTTTTACGTGAAGCCGCCCCAACAATTCGTTTGGCTGAACAAAATATAGAATCGCAAAAACGCCAATCTTGTTTGACTGATATCTCAAGTTGTATTCAAAAAGCATGTAAAGATGATATCGCAGGTAAAGGCGTAGAAACTATGGATGCGTGTCTTGCACGACCAGATATGGCACGTTCTTTCTGTAAAGTGCAAATTGATCCATGTGAACGTATGGAACCACAAATTTGGGATTATGTAGTGTCTAAATTGGCGGCTATGCGTGTTGATGCATGTACTGCGGAAGTCAAAGAATGTTTCACATCCCCAGACAGATGTGGTCCAGATTTTGAAAACTGTATCGGTATGGATTTTGAATATATCCATGACATTTGTCCAATTGATAAATTGGTCGTTTGTAAACAGACTAAAAAAGATTTTTCGATGGCTGATTTGGATGAAATGTTAATGGGGTTGTATTTAAATATTGATAACAAAGCATTGGAAAACTGTACGAAATTGGCAGAACAAAGAATGGTTGAATTATGTGGTTCTACCACAGATTGTAATGCTTTTGCTGCGGATGAATTTATTGGAACAGGTTCGTTAAAATCGCAAAAAGATGGTTCTGTTTATCGTGTGACTGGTATGTTGTCCTTTGGTTCAATCAAGATGGGTGATGCGATGGGTAATATCAAAGACGGTAAAAAAGTTTTAAATCCGGGCGAAATAGGGGTGGCTGAATATCTTGGTCAGGTAAGGTCCAAAAATACAGCGGTTCCAAATGCTTCTGCAATTATTTCAACCATAGAAGAAGAATTAAATAATATATCTGGGACAATCAACAGAACGATTTCTTTGCTGGAATCCGACCAACAAATTCAATATTGTATTAATGGTCGTGATTTATCGCAAATCAATGGTCGGGGCGCCAGGGATAATACAACAACTGCACGTTTTCCAAAACTGTTGAACAAATATAAAACAGATATAGCAATGTCTGCATTACGTCGGGCCCAAGATAATTATAATAAAAAATTGGCTGAATTAATTGCAGATGCAACAAAAGAAAAAGATTTAGATATTGCACAATATATGTGTCAAATGATTCCAACCGGCGGTGGCGCAGGTATTGAAAGTGGCGTTCAAACACCATTGAATACACCTTATGCGATTTCCTATGATGTCGGTACAGGTCTGAATACTAAGGCACTTACAAATGTGGGTAAATCTACATCTGGTTTAGGTAATGAAATTCACACAGAAAAATCTAGCAAAGGTGGTGTTGCCTCGGCCTCGCTGGTCGGTGGTTTTGGCTTTGGATGGAATACTTCTGCCAAAATCGATATTAATGGCGGAACAAAAGAAGTAACTTCGGTGTTTAATCGTGAAACCAGAATTTGTCATGTGTGTACAACAACCAGTGTTGAAAATTGTGAAACTTTGAAGGTTCGTGGCAACAAAGTTAAAAAGAAAAATTGTGCTACGGATGTTCAAGAAAATTGTGAAGATATTCAAATGTAATCAAAACCGCCCTTATTATGGGCGGTTTTTGTTTTGTATTTTCGCTTACGCTACAGCGAGATTTTTTTTGTTTGGCAAACATAAAATAGTCATTTGTTCCTGATTATTTCGTATTGTTTTTTTGATATAGTATTTCATGGAAAGCAAAATATAAAATGGAGAAAAAACATGAAAAAAATATCAATTTTGACTTTGGTTGCTGTTTTACCAATTTGTGGTGCTGTTGCAGGACCTGGAAAAATGGCGAATAATAATATGAACAACAATATGATGAATAATCAGCCTGCGGTTTGGACAGTGACCGAAGTTATGTCTTTGCCAGATGAAACACCGGTTGTTATGCGTGGTCGTATTACAAGAAATATGGGAAATAACATTTTTGTTTTTGAAGATAATTCTGGAACCATTATGATGGAAATAGAAGAAGAAGATTGGAATGGTAATACTGTGCGTGTTGATGATATCGTGACCGTTTATGGTAATGTAGACAAAGGACAAAATTACACAGAAATAGATGTGGAATCTGTTGTAAGATAAAAAATGCCCAATTGGGCATTTTTTATTTTTCTTTGTACTTTTTTTTAATTCTTTTTTGTGATATAATAACTGCGTTATGAAAGCAAAATTATCTTTATTTTCGTTGTTAATGGCGATGTTTGTGTCGGTTCTTGCGATTGCAG
>CAMVPZ010000044.1 GCA_947169505.1 uncultured Pseudomonadota bacterium | reverse complement strand
TTATAAAAACTATGGTTTCAAAATAACACAAGATGGGACATTGGTTCATAATTTTGTTCCTGCTAAAAACAGCAGTAATGTTCTTGGTATGTATGATACTGTTGGTGGAACGTTCAAGACTAATTCTGGCAGTGGAACTTTTGTGGCTGGAAATCCTGAATGGACTTATACTGGTTCAACATTATCTTGTACAGCAAATTGGGCGCAGGTGGATTACACGGTTTCTTTTGAAAAGGGTGCTGAAGGCGGGCTTACCGTGACAGGTGCTACATCGTCGCTTACTGGTAAACATTATGGTGATACAATAACTTTACCAGCAAGTGGATTTAATGCGCCAACGGGTTATCATTTCAATGGTTGGTCTTGTAATAATGGTATTGGGAATAAGGCAGTTGGTGCAACCTTTGCAATGCCGGCATCAAATGTGATATGTACTGCGCAATGGGAACAAGATAATTATACGGTTTCTTTTGCAGCTGGCAGTGCCGGTGGAAATACTCCAACAGGTACTACGGCATCGTTTACGAACAAACATACTGGTGATACAATAACTTTACCAGCAAGTGGATTTAATGCGCCAACAGGTTATCATTTCAATGGTTGGTTGTGTGATAATGATATTGGGAATAAGGCTGTTGGTGCAACATTTACAATGCCGGCATCAAATGTAATATGTACTGCACAATGGACGGCAAATCAAACAACGGTCAGTTATGCGTGTGGAACGGGGGCCGGTGGTTCTGCGCCGGCGGCGAATACGGCGACATACGGTTCGAATTTTATATTCGCTAACAATAATTCATGTGCAAAAACAGGGTATAATTTTGCAGGTTGGACATGCACTGGATTAACCGGAACACAAACGGCTGGTGGTGCGGGTGCAACATGGAACTATACTGGTGCGCATGGTGGCACATTGGCGTGTACGGCTGAATGGAACGCAAAAACTGCTGCGATAACTTATGATTGTAATGGTGGTACAATAAAATCTGGGCAAAGTGGCAATATGTCGGCAACATTTACATACGGACAATCGTACAGTTTAACAAATGCTTCGACATTGTGTGAAAGAACTGGATACAGTTTGACAACCAGTGGAACAAATATTGTTGCCGGTGGTTGGATTTGCGAAAATACATCAACAAGGCCTTCTAATTACATTTCTTCGGCCAGCGGTACATGGAATTTGGTATATAACCCGTATGTTTGTACCGCACAATGGACCCAAGATTTATATGAAATAAATTATAGGTGTCCCAATGAAATGCTAAGTATGTCAACAGCACCTACGTGGACATATGGTCAAAGCGCACCGATAAGTGATTTTGCGTGCGCTGGTTCGAATCCAGGTTATAATTTTACCGGTTGGTATTGTGATGGTGGTAATACGCTTTTGAATTATGGTAATTCAATACAAATGTACCATGATGTTACATGTGTTTCACAATGGTCACCAATTACATATACTATTACGTATAATGCAGCTACTATTGAACAAGGAATAAGAACATGTACCGGTAGTACGTCCTCTACGACGGCGACCATGGGGCAATCTGCAACTTTGGCAACAAATAATTTTGTGTGTTCTGGACTGAATTTTGCCGGATGGAGGTGTCAAGATGCAAATCAAACCATTGATGTTGTATATGGCAGTGGACAAACGGTTAATCCATGGCCACATCCCGCTAATTTAACATGTGTTGCACAATGGTCTGCATCAACTACGCAATATACGCTTTCGTACAGTTGTGGAAATGGGGTTTCTGGCAATCCGCCAGCCAGCGAATCTTATCTTTATGGACAATCGTATAATTTGAAGGATTATCCGGGAGGATGTGTCGGGGCAAACGGGATGAATTTTAATGGATGGTCTTGTAATAATGGACTTACTGCGCCATCTGGGGCATATAATGTCGAAGCAAATTCTGTGTGTACTGCACAATGGGTGGCACAAGATGTTGATTTGAAATGGTTTGGTGAAAATGGTACACAATTGTCTGGTACGGACAGTTATGATTGTACGTATGGTAATACTATTGCGTTGATTCCAACCGCACCAGAAAAACCAGGGTATCATTTTAAAAGATGGAATGTGATGCAAAGCCCATTAGCCAATTTGGATGTTAATATTATGCCAACCAGTGTGGTGGCCAATAATGTATCAAATGGTGTTAATGCGTGTGCTTATTATAATGGTGCTGGTATACCAAATACATCCGTTGCATGTAATAATGCGATGGCATCAGATTTAAATTCATACGAATGGAAAAATGTGTTCAGTTATGGAACGGTGTATGGTTTGGCAAGATGCAGTTCTACACCGTATATTGGCCACTATACAGGCAATCCATCTGAAACAGAAGGGCGTTGGTGTTGGTGCAGGGCAATCGGTTATAAACCCACAAATGGGCTTTTACAATCCATACCTGTTTCTGCGTGGGTTAGTATGGTTAATAATTATTCAACAACTGCGGAATGCCTGTCAAATTGTGCGAGCTATTGTGCGGGCAAGATTGCCGGATATCCTGATTTGCGTACATATTTGTATGAGCAATAATCATAACAATGAACAACTCAATTAAAAAACCGTCCCGAACTTGTGGGATGTTTTTTTATAACAGAAAAGTTTAATTTATGCTGGCCGGTTGGGCTTTGTTATCAGCCGGTATAGTTTGCAAAAGTTCGTCCATTGATTCTTGGGCTGCTGCTTTTTGTTCTTCGGCTGTTAATTCATTGCGCAAACCAGATTGATGATTGCCACCAATGTCTGTTTTTGCAACAACCAAAGAAAGCAGGGCGCACAGTACAAAAAAGATTGTTGCCAAAACCGCAGTTGCTTTGGTTAAAAAATTTCCCGCCGCTGAGCCAGTTAATACGCCACCAAACATTGATGCCGCAGATGAACCGGACATTCCAGAGCCTTCGGATTTTTGTAATAAAATTAAACCGGTCATTAAAACAGCCACGATGATTAATAAAACAAGTAATATTGAAAACATAAATTTTTCCTTTTGGTTATTTGGTTGTTTGTGATTGTAGTAGCCATAATGCTAAATTGCAAGAATTTTTAATAATTCAGCCGCCGCATTTAAACCCGCTGTTTTCTTTGATTGGCCGGTGCCAGTTGCGGATTTGCCCAATGCCGATACAGTCGCCGTAAATGTTGGGTTGTGTGAAGAACCGATTGGTTCGTCGTATTCATACACAGGCAATGCACCGTGATCGATTTTTTGAACGTATTCTTGTAATGCGGTTTTTGCATCTTTGGGTGCATTTATTTCCGCCGCAGCAATTTCACGCCATAATTCAATAATTATTTTTTCAGCGGTTTCAAAATTTGAATCGATAAAGATTGCACCCAACACAGCCTCCATCGCATTGGCCAAAATGTGATTTATTTTGCCACCTGTCATATGGCCATGATGCAAATTGTGTGCGATATCAATTTTTTTTGCGATATTTGCCAATGTTTCTGTGGATACCAAAAACGCATGACGACGTGCCAAGTTGCCTTCATCTTCATCAGGATACATTTCATAAAGTAATTTTGCGATGGATAATCCCAAAACACGATCACCAACAAATTCCAATCTTTCGTTATTGTGTTTGCTGTTGATACCGCTTTGCGTCAAAGCCAGTTCCAGTAATTGTTTATTTTTAAATTCGTAATTTAATTTCATTATTGTTTTTTCCCCATTCCAAATCTGTCCCAACGCATTTTGTTATTCCAATTCCAAAATGCCAACATTGGTGCATAATAATTGTGTGAATACCAAATAAACCAAACACGACCCAAAACATTATCACGGTTCACATATGATACGGCAGATGTTCTACTGTCCGCACTGTTGTCACGATTGTCACCCATGAAAAAGAAATGATTTTCGGGTACAGTGAAAATTTCTGTGTTGTCCAATGGTGCGTTATCTGCCATTTCAATAATGCTGTGTTCAACACCGTTTGGTAAAATTTCGGTATATTCAGTTGCATTAAACACACCACATTCATATGGTGACGCACGACATATTTTGTCTGATTTATATTCAATGGTGTAATTAAACGGTGCAGGTTTGTTATCAATCCAAATTTTGTTGCCTTTGATAGACATATTGTCATGATAATAGCCAACACTGCGCATAGATTTTGGTAAATTCGCAACAATATAAGGTTTAGCATCTTTGCGTTCAACCATTTTGTCATTTATATAAAGCCGTCCGTCTTTCATTTGAATTTTATCGTTTGGTGTGCCAATTAAACGTTTTACATATTCGACATTTCCACCAGGTTTACGAAAAACAATTATGTCGCCAACTTTTGGTTCGTGTTTTGCAAAAAAACGACCGTCCCATAAATTCCAAGACCCAAAAGGAAATGAAAATCTGGAATAACCATAAGACCATTTTTGAACAAATATATGATCGCCGACATGCAGTGATGGTATCATTGATCCAGATGGTATATTGAATGGTTCCAATAATAAACTGCGAAAAATAATTGCGATAAGACCACCGTAAAATATGGTATTAAACCATTCACGTGCTGCATTTTTGTTTTTTAATGGCATGATAAATCCTTTTGTGATGTGATTATTTTATACCTTGAAAATGCTCTGTGCAAGTTTTAATATAAGTTTCATGATAAATTTAAATTCAATTATTTTTAATGGGATGGACATCACAAAAATAGATGTCCAAATTCAATTGGTACCCGGATTTGCAAAACCTGAATTTAATATCATTGGTTTGGCGGACAGGGCGGTCAAAGAATCTGCGGAAAGAATTCGTAATGCGATGGCTGCATTAAATCTGTCAATGCCGTCACAAAGATTAACTGTGAATTTGGCACCGGCTGATATTGAAAAGACGGGTTCGCATTTTGATTTGCCTATATTGTGTGGAATATTATGTGCGATGGGGATTTTGCCAGAAAACGAATTGTCAAAATATATAATTATTGGCGAAATTGGTTTGGATGGTGCAATCGTTAGGACTGGTGGTGTTTTACCGGCCAGTGTTTGGGCGAATAATAATGGTTTGGGTATAATTTGTCCCGGGGCTCAGGGTGGCGAAGCCAGATGGGCGGGACACACAAATATATTGGCACCGAATCATGTTTTGGATTTGATAAACCATTTCCAAGGTACACAAATATTGCCTGTGCCATCAATGATAGAAATAAAAAACAAAAACGAAAAAGTTGGTGATTTGGCAGAAGTTCATGGACAAGAAAGTGCAAAACGTGCGTTGGAAATTGCTGCGGCTGGGGGACACGCAATGTTGATGATTGGACCACCAGGATCGGGAAAAACTATGTTGGCATCACGATTGCCGACGATTATGCCTGAAATGACAGCGGGCGAAATATTGGAAACTTCGATAATTTATTCGATTGCCGGAAAATTAAATGATAAATCGTTAATGACGAATCGTCCGTTTCGGTCTGTGCATCATACGGCCAGTCCGGTTGCGCTGGCGGGCGGGGGCAGTGATGCAAAACCCGGAGAAATATCGTTGGCGCATAATGGTGTGTTGTTTTTAGATGAATTGCCAGAATTTAATCGTGCAACATTGGAAATATTACGTCAGCCAATGGAATCTGGGAAAATAGTCATATCACGTGCGAAAAGAAATGCGGTATATCCGGCGCATTTTCAATTAATTGCGGCAATGAACCCTTGTCCGTGTGGGCATTTGGGTAATGCTGCATTATCTTGTTCACGTGCACCAAGATGTGCTGAGGCTTATCAAAACAAAATATCTGGTCCATTGTTGGACCGAATCGATTTGCATGTTGATGTGGATGCTGTTAATCCATGGGAAATGAAAAACAACAGTGAAACACCTGTGGAATCCAGCGCACAAATTCGTGAACGTGTCGTCCGGGCAAGAAATAAACAAATTGAACGCCAGGGTTATGTTAATGCACTTCTTGATGGTGCAGATATGGATAAATATGTTGTGTTAGATGATGAATTGGTGGAATTTTTGAATATGGCGGCATCAAATATGGGGTTGTCTGCACGTGGTTATAATCGTATAAAACGAATCGCCAGAACGATTGCTGATTTACGTGGTGATGATAAAATTATAATGGCTGATATTACCGAAGCATTGTCGTATCGCCCGATAAATCGGGGAAAATACGGTGTAAAAAAATAATTTTTATAAAATTAAAATTTTTTGTTTTTTCGATTTTTTTTGTTTGAAAAATGTGATATAATGTACAACGTACAAATTGGTCATGTTTTCCTTCCGACCTGAAAAAAATACCCCTTGGTGTGTGAAGGGGTGTTTTTTTATCTCTTGTGTGTAAAAAATACAATGGCAACCGTGCACCCCCCACGTCTACTGGCGCAGACACTCCCCCTCGGGGGGAGAAAACAAGTAGATTTCGCAAACGAAGTACAGCGAAATCGTTACGGTTTCCCCGCAGATACGAAGTATCGAGGGAATTGCACTCAGGCTGAGACTAAAGTTCTCCCCCAAAGGGGGAGGGGACCACGAAGTGGTGCGGGGGGTGAAATTTTTTTATATTTTTTTCAAAAATCGCTTTTTTTGATGTTGAAAATGTGATAGAATATGTAAGTAAGTTAAGAATAAAAAATAGGGAAAAAATGAAAACACAATTTGTCAACACGCTGAAACC
>CAMVPZ010000043.1 GCA_947169505.1 uncultured Pseudomonadota bacterium | reverse complement strand
CGTTTTGGTTATGCGATTGAATATGATGCAATTGATGCAAGAATGTTAAAATCTACACTGGAATCCAAAGATATTAATGGATTATTTTTTGCCGGACAAATTAATGGAACGTCGGGTTATGAAGAAGCCGCTGCCCAGGGTTTGGTTGCGGGCGCAAATGCGGCTGCACACGCATTAAATATTGAACCGTTGATATTAAACCGAACAAATTCTATGATTGGTGTTTTGATTGATGATATAACAACACTTGGGGTGGACGAACCATATCGTATGTTTACTTCACGTGCGGAATATCGTCTTAATCTGCGAAGCGATAATGCGATATTACGTTTGGGTGATTTGGCAGAACGTTTGAATTTGATATCAAAAGATTTACATAAAAAAATTAAAAACTTACGTGAAAAAGTGGCGAAAGAAAACGATAAATTTTATGCCGGCTATATCGCACGCAATGAACGTGAAATTGCAAATTATAAAAAAGACATCGAATTAAAAATCCCGACCGATTTTGATTATAAATCATTGCCCGGATTAACAAATGAATTAATTGAAAAGATGACAAAAGTGCGACCTGAAAATATCGCTGCATTATCACGTATACCGGGCATAACCCCGGCGGGAATAATGGTTGTTATGCGCAAAATAAAATGTGGAAATAAGTAAAAATATATATTAATATGTTGTCCATATGCCGGTTTAGCTCAGTTGGTAGAGCATCTCATTCGTAATGAGGGGGTCGTAGGTTCAAGTCCTATAACCGGCACCATAAAAATAAAAAAACACCGGCATTTACCGGTATTTTTTATACTTTTTTATCACTTGCATTACACCATTTATTTACCGGGCAATTTGTGCAATCTGGGCGAAGTGCTTTACATGTATATCTTCCATGCAAAACCATTACGTGATTTACAATTGCGTGATATTTTTGTGGAATTATTTTTAATAATTTTTCTTCAACACGTTCTGGGGTATTGTCGGTTTCATTACACCATCCAAATCGGTGGCTAAGCCGATACACATGTGTATCGACCCCTATATTCGGTGCATTCCATAAAACATTCATTATGACATTTGCGGTTTTTTGCCCGATACCCGCCAATTTCATCAATTCATTTCGTTTGTGATATTTTTGTGGAAATTTATAGTTAAAACAATCACTGTTTTTATCTTTTAATTGTGTGGCAAGTTTTATGATATTGTTTGCTTTGTTATTAAAGAAAGAAATCACACGAATTTGTTTTTTTAATTCATCAATTCCCAATTCTAACATTTTATCAGGTGTTGGTGCGATTTTAAAAAGGGCAGGCGTAACCTCGTTAACCTTTTTATCCGTAGCCTGGGCAGACAAAATAACCGCCACAGCAAATGTAAATTCATTTGTTGAATATAACTCTGACCGGATATTCATATTCAATGTTGGTGGAACATTTTCAAAATAAATATCCGGTGTAAGTGTTATTTTTTTCTTGGTCATTATGCTTTTTCAATATCTATTGCGAAATTATAATCTTCGATTTGCTTTGTGAATTGATCAGCCATACCAAAATTCATTTCAACAATTAACGCATCGTGCATAATACGTTTTTTATGTGCATCAATTGCCGTGAACAGCCCAGAATCCGCCGTATAGGTTAATTTGATTCTGTCTGAAACATCCAAACCAGCGGCTTTGCGAGAATCTTGGATAAAACGTAATGCATCATTAACCAAACCTTCACTTATCAATTCACCATTGATTTCTGTATTCAAAACAACAACCGCCGTATTATCGGGCAGGGCGGCCCCGGTCACACCATCTTTGACGGTTAAACGATTTTCAAATTCATCAGCATTTAATACATATTCACCGACAACTAACTTATCACCGTCCAAAGTATAATCACCACGTTTTACCGCCGGGATTATTTCTTTTAATGCACCACCAAGACGTGCGCCAATTTTCGGTGTGATTAAATACACAAATGAATCTGCCACAGAATTAATATTATCGATAAATTTTACTTCTTTGACATTTAATTCATCACGTATGATATCTGCATATTCATTCATATCAAAACCTGCAATTGTGACATCGCTTAATGGCAAACGATTACGCAATTTATATTGTTCACGTAATTGCTTTCCGGTCGACACAGTCATTTGAACACGGCGCATATTGTTTAATATTTTTTCATCTGTATCACCAGCGACAGGCCAATCTTCCAAATGTACAGATTCTTTGCCTGTTAAATTCTTGAATATATATTCGCTGATAAACGGTGCAAAAGGTGCCAATATTTTGCAGAAATTCACCAACACATAATGCAACGTTTCAAACGCAGACAAATCTTCATCCCAAAATCTGTCACGATTACGACGAATATACCAATTATTTAATATGTCTAAGAAACGAACAAATTCTTTGACTGCAATATCCGGTTTATATTCATCCAACGAAGATGTTGTTGTTTTTATCAGTTCGTTTAATTCAGCCAAAATATATTTATCCAATAAATTTTCACCATCCTGTTCATTTTCAACAGTTATGTCGCCAGCGTTCGCATACAAAGTAAAGAAATGATACGCATTCCAAAGTGGTGTTAATATTGTTTTGATCGTATCATTAAACACCATGCCTTCTTTATCAACACAAACTGGTTCTGCTTTCATAAAATTGCTGCCTTGGATAAACAAACGAACTGCATCTGCACCATATACTTCCAGTTGTTGTTCTGGATTAACGAAGTTTCCCAAAGATTTAGAAAATTTACGTTTGTTGTCATCAACAATCATGCCGTTTGCAGATACAACACGGAATGCAGGTTTATCAAACAATGCGACCGCCATAATCATCAATGTATAAAACCATCCACGTGTTTGGTCTTGACCTTCGATAATGTAATCAGCCGGGAAAGTTTTTTCAAATTTATCAACATTTTCAAATGGATAATGCATTTGTGCAAATGGCATTGAACCAGATTCAAACCAGCAATCCAAAACATCACTTATACGATGCCATCCATCTTTTGTAAGTTTATCCAATGTTGGACGATGTAAATCTTCAATTTTTACACCAAAGAAATCTTCCATTTCTTTGATTGAACCAAAGATTTTATATTCACCGTCTTTTTCCCAAATCGGTAATGGAACACCCCAAAATCTATTTCTTGAAAGTCCCCATGGACGTGCGTTTTCAATCCATGCCATAAAACGATTCCCAGCAGATGTCCAGGTTGTTTCATTTTTGGTTATTTCAACCAATCTGTCACGGATTTTTGGAACATCTACGTACCACGCATCTGTTGCACGATAGATTAATTTTTCATGACTGCGTGGTCCAAAAGGATAACTGTGTTTATGTTGATCTTTTTTAACCAAAATACCATTGTCACGCAACCAATCTATGATTTTTGGGTTTGCAACGAAAATATTTTCACCCGCCCAATCTTTGACCGTAGAATCAAAATTACCATAATCATCAACATTCAAAATTACCGGGAATTTTGGGTCAATCGCCTTTGCCACAAAATAGTCGTCTTCACCATACGCAGGTGCAATATGAACAATACCTGTACCATCACTGTCGGACACGTAATCCCCAGAAATCACCGTATACAGCCCATGACCTTCTTTTGCCAAATCAGCATAATACGGGAATATCGGTTTATAATGCAAACCAACCAAATCTTTACCAATTACGGTACCCAGATTTTGAGAATTTGCAAATATCTTGTCGTATGACTTGACCCGGGATTGTGCCAAAATATATATATGGCCATCATCGTGTTTAAGTCTTACATATTCCATATTTGGATTCACAGCCAATGCGGAATTAGCCGGCAATGTCCATGGTGTTGTTGTCCATGCCATAGCCCGATCACCATTTTCCAATTCAAACCATATTGTGACCGTATCATCGACAATATCTTGATATTCGCTTGATGCTTCACTGTTTGATAATACAGTTCCCAATTTCCAATCGTATGGATTAACTTTGAAATCTTTGTAAAGCAATCCCATATCGTACAATTTCTTTAATGCCCATATCACAGATTCCATATAATTTTTATCCATTGTGCGATAGCCTTTGGTTTCGCCACCATCAACCCAACGCCCGATACGCTCAATAAAATGCAACCATTCATTAGTGTATGTCATAACATCTGTTTTACACATATCACAAAATGCAGCAATTCCATCTTGTTCAACAATTGTTTTAGCGGTACGACCTTGCTTTTTTTCAACAGAATTTTCAGCAGGCAACCCATGGCAATCCCAACCCAATTCACGGATTACATGCTTTCCACGCATAGTTTGAAAACGCGAAACCATGTCTTTAATTGCAGATACACCCAAATGCCCCCAATGTGGCAAACCGTTCCCAAATGGCGGACCATCATAGAAATTAAAAGGTTCACCCATCTTTGTTTTGTTCAAAGATTTATGGAAAGTATCATTTTTGCGCCAAAAATCTATAACTTGGTGTTCCAATTCTGCAAAATTTACCTTTGGTTCTGTTTTTGTATATGCCATTGTATTTGCCTTTTGTTGCATTAAAAAAGAGCGCCTGTGCGCCCCAGCCACCGCCAAAGCGCAGTGCCAGTTATTTAATGATAATTATTGTTTTTTTGCTCATGCGCTGATTTTACTATCATTTTTATTAAAAATCAAGTAATTGATAGATTTTTTCTTATATTTATCATTGACAAAAAATTTTTTTGCTTCATACTTGGTTGGCAAATAAAAAAAGAAGACAAAAATGTTTACAGAAAGAGATAAAATTAAAGAATTTACAGAATTTTTTGTTCAAAAGCCAGAAACACAATGTATGGTTTTTAAAAATAATAACTATGCCCCGGTTGGTGCATCTGTGGTTATGACTTATCAATATAATTTACCAGAAGGTATAGAAGTTATTTACAACAAATGGTATGTAGAATGTTTTGATATGGCTAAACGCATGGAATTACCGGGTGTCGAACACCATAATAAATTATTAAAAGGCAGCGGCGTTAACATACGTTCGAAAAAATCTGCGTATATTTTTTATGGTAAAGAAGCGGAAAGCATCATTAACGCATGTGAATTAAATCGTGATATTGAATCATGCATTGTTTCAAATTATAATAAAATTGTAAGATAATTTTTTATTGAAAAACACCGGCAAATGCCGGTGTTTTTTTACACATTTTTTTATTGTTTTATGCACGCAATTTTGCGCCACATTTTGTTTCAACAGATGTAATCACTTTGTTTTGGATTTCCAATAATTCTTTGTCATCCATATTGTGATCTGGATAAATTGTAATTGTGAACGCTATTGATTTTTGACCGTTTCCCATATCAAAAGAATCAAACACAACCGCATTATCAATAATTGCATCCGCAGAAACAGCCGTTGATATTATCTTTTCCGCCGGGAAATTTACATCAACTACAAACGCAAAATCACGTGTAATCAGCATAAATTCTGTGACCGGTATTTTTTTATGCTTTGGATTTTTTGGTAAATTTTCGATATTTTCAACCAAACCAATATATACTTTGTTTTTTATATGCATTTGTTTTGCGGCATTTGGATGTAATTCACCAAATTCAGCCAAAACACGTTTACCTTGGACAATTTTACCATATCTGTATGGATGTGCCCAAAGTGGCGCATTTGATGTATCGATTGTATATTTTTGTGCGCCCAACATCGACACCAAATCAGATTTAACATCAAACACGTCAACACTTCTGTTACGCTTTTGCCAGTGTTTTTGTGATGTTTCACCGCTGCGAATAATACAAACAGATGTGTGTTGTTCGCCCGGTTTGTCACCGTCAAATACAGTTCCCAATTCAAACATGTTCAAATTATTAAACCCACGTTTTTCATTGTTTGATACCGCAACCAACAAATTTTCCAACAAATTATTACGAGCAGTATCCAAATCAACAACTATTGGATTCGCAATACGAATAATTGGTTTATCGGTCAATATTTTTTCAATACGTGAATTACCAAAACCAAAAGTGACCGCTTCGTTCAATCCACGATTTGCCAAAGCCTGTTTCAATGATACATCCATATCTTTGTGTGCAACTTTCATGGTGTTTTCAGGCATTTCTTTTAAACCAACTTTATCATAACCATAAATACGCACCAATTCAGATACTATGTTTTCAGGTATTACAACATCTGTTCTTTGTGGGTTTGGTGTGATTAACCAATTGCCTTTTTTATCTTCTTGGATTTCAAAATGTAATTTTTTCAAAATTTCACGTTGTGTTTTTTCATCCAATTTTATACCTGTTTTCTTTTCAAAGATTGACGGGTTGTATACGACAGATTCCGGTTTATAGGACGCACGACCAGCCACAGATACATTAACAATTTCACCGCCACATGTATCCATTATTATCTTTGCCGCTTTGGACAGCGCATGTAATGTTCCATCTGGATTTATATTACGTTCGTATCTGTATGAAGAATCTGTTGAAATGCCATGTCTTTTAGACGATTTGCGCACACTGACCGGATTAAAATACGCAGATTCCAATATAATATTTTTTGTATTATCGTTCGTCGATGCACGCTTTCCACCGATAACACCAGCCAAAGCCAATATGCCCGCATCATCAGTTATCACTAAATCTTTATCACATAATTCATGTTCATTATCGAATAAATCTGTGAATTTTTCTTTCGGTTTCGCCATACGAACCGTTATAT
>CAMVPZ010000042.1 GCA_947169505.1 uncultured Pseudomonadota bacterium | reverse complement strand
CATTAACACCACTATCATGAATCGAAGAAACAACACGTGGTTCTGGTTTATAAGTCACATACGGTTTTTTATCGGTTGGTTGTCTTTTCCCAATCACATAAACAATTACACCCGGGGCTAGTTTTGTAGTATCAATATACATAGCAAAATTCCAAGCCCATGGTGCATTATTTAAATCTTCAGTAAGTTTCGTGACTTTATCCCATGCATCAATACATTCATTTGCTGAAAGCTCAGAAGGTTCCGGCACAAAATCTTCTTCGTATTGTTGTTCTTGGTCTTCTTTTTCATAAAGTTTATTCAACTTTTGTTCAAGACGTTTTATTTTTCTTGCTCTTAATTTTTCTAATAAAGACATCATCAACACCTTTTTGTTTCAAAGATTACGTATAATCTCTCTCTTATCCCCGAAAACCTGTTGCGACAATAAACATTTCAACACTGTCTTTACGTGAAGACGGCGGTTTAATGTAATGTACGCTTTCAAATCGTTCTTTGATTTTTTTTATTAAATCATTCGTTGCACCACCGGTAAAAGATTTTGCAACAAATGTTCCACCAACCTTTAACGCACGCAAAGCAAAATCCAGCGCATATTCCAATAAAACCATTTGACGAATATGATCTGTCTTTTTGTGTCCCACAGTATTCGGTGCCATATCAGACATAACCACATCAACGGTTCCAGCACCATCATTTTGTAAATTTAATTTTTCTTCTAACCACGCCAATGCTTCATCTGTTGTGAAATCACCCTGATAAAATTCAACACCATTGATAGGACTTATTTCCAACAAATCCATAGCAAATATTTTAGTTTTTGGAAATTGACGTGCAACATATTGCGACCAAGATCCCGGTGCCGCACCCAAATCAACAACAATTTGACCATTTTTTAAAAAATGATATTTTTCATTCATTTCTATGATTTTATACGCAGCCCGTGCACGATACCCTTCTTTTTTAGCACGTTCTACATACGGATCATTGGCTTGGCGTTGAATCCAAGCAGCCGAAGATTTATGTGCTGCAATTTTTTTATTTAATATTCGCATCTTTACCTAACTGAAACATAAGTTGTGTTTTAAAACGTAAAACATGTTCTGCACCACGTTTCATAACACTTTCCGGGAATCTGTATTCTGCTTGGATAACATTATTTGATGATATCACACTTACATTTGCCCCACGAGCATGTGGTGGGTTGCCATTTACGCTATCAAAAACAACTGTTAATTTGTATTCTTTGATATAACCTTTTTCATCATACACAGGGGATATTTCAGACACTTTGATCGGTTTCAAAGCATTTTTATTTTTTTCCATATTATTTTGCCTTTTCATTATTTTGTTTTGCCATTTGTGATAACATCTTAATTCTAAAATCCCACGCACGATTGAAACCATTTTTTAAAAAGCCATCCGGGAAAAAATATTCAATTTCTGCGAAATTATTTTCTGTATCAAAACTGAAAGAAACAGAATATTCCCCTTTTGCACGTGGCATAAGTGCGACAACTTTATCTATCCGGCGCACCGATGCAAATTTGATATCTTTTGTTTTTACAATAAGCCGCCATTCAATTATTTGACCACGATTATTGTAAATCGGTCTTACTGGCGATACATCAATTGGTTGTGCAATTGTATTATTTTCTTGCATTATTTTGCTCCTGGGACAGAACCACCCGCTTGTTGCATACGTTGCATGACTGCCTCCATACCCCCCATACGCTGTATCATAGCCATTTGTTGTTTCATTTTTAAATATTGTTTAATAATGTGTTCTACATCACGCACAGCACATCCAGCAGTTTCTGCAATTCTTGCCTTGGCATTTGCAAATACTTTTTCTGGTTCTGCACGTTCTTGTGGTGTCATCGCTTCTAAAATTTTAATTTGCGCATCAACACTGCCATCTTTGATTTTTTCTTTCATAGCAGCCACAGCACCGCTCATTCCTGGCACCATTTTTAACAATCCGCTGAAATTGCTCATTTTTTTAATCTGTTTTAATTGAGCCAACATATCATTCATATCAAATTGACCAGACATCATGCGTTCCGCAGTTTCTTTCATACCCGAAGGCATTTTTGCTGCTTCTTTTTCCAAATCAGCCATTTCATTGTTTTCTACTGCTTTTTTCTTTTTGCCGAAACCGAACATTTTTCTACTCCTTTTTTATATTTCCTATGTTATTTGCTTTTTTTGGGTTTGTCCAGATACTTTTTCAAATATTTTCCAGTCAAAGAGTCCGGATTTGCCGAAATATCTTCTGGGGTACCTGTTGCGATAATACGACCACCACCTGCCCCGCCAGTTGGCCCCAAATCTATTATCCAATCTGCAGTTTTAATAACTTCCAAATTATGTTCAATAACAATAACTGTATTACCCTGATCAACCAATTCATGCAACACAGAAAGCAATGATTTTATATCTTCAAAATGCAACCCTGTTGTTGGCTCGTCTAAAATGTATATAGTTTGCCCAGTGCTGCGTGCAGCCAATTCTTTTGATAATTTTATGCGTTGGGCTTCGCCCCCTGATAAATCTAATGAACTTTGTCCTAATTTTATATAATCTAAACCAACACGTTTTAATAATTCTAATTTACGTGCAATTTGTGGAACATTTATGAAAAATCTGTATGCTTCTTCAACTGTCATATTCAAAACATCAGCAATTGATTTGCCTTTGTATTTCACAGCCAATGTTTCATCATTATATCGCTGACCATGGCATTTATCACATTCTACATAAATATCAGCCAAAAAATTCATTTCTATTTTGATTTGACCGTCACCCTGGCATGCTTCACAACGACCACCTTTGACATTAAAAGAAAAACGTCCTGCATCATAACCACGTGTTTTGGCTTCTGGTAAATTTGCATAAAAATCACGAATATTATTAAACACACTAACATAAGTGGCAGGATTACTACGTGGACTGCGTCCAATTGGTGATTGATCTATATCAACAACCTTGTCAACATTTTCCATACCAGTTATAATATCATGTGCGCCTGTTTCTACCTTTGAATTATATAACATGCGCATAATTGCCGGATATAAAGTGCTTAATAACAAAGTTGATTTCCCAGATCCAGACACCCCCGTCAAAGCAATAAATTTACCCAAAGGAAAATCAACAGAGATGTTTTTCAAATTATTTGCACGTGCACCACGAACAGTAATAAATTTACCATTACCGCTTCTGCGTTTTTTTGGTACATCTATTTTTCTTTTACCTGATAAATATTGACCTGTCAAAGAATCAGGATTTTTTATAACATCAACCGGTGTCCCTTGTGCTACAACATTACCACCGTTTATTCCCGCCCCACGACCAATATCAACCAAATAATCCGCAGCCCGCATCATATCTTCATCGTGTTCAACAACAATAACCGTATTATCTTTATCACGCAGCATTTTAAGTGTGTCTATTAATTTATCATTATCGCTTTGATGTAAACCAATAGACGGTTCATCCAACACATATAAAACACCCGATAAACCACTACCTATTTGTGAAGCCAATCTTATACGTTGGGCTTCACCACCCGATAATGTTCCCGCCATACGGGACAAAGTTAAATATCCCAATCCAACATTACGTAAAAAGAACAATCGTGATGTAATTTCACGTAATATCATTGATGCGATTTCATTTTCTTTATCGGTTAAATGCCCTGGCAATTCTTGGAACCAACGAAGCGAATCGTCCACAGACATTTCACAAACATCCATAATATCGCAATTATTTATTTTTATACATAATGCCTGGATATTCAATCTTTTGCCATGACACACAGGACAAACTTTTTCAGCCCGATATTTAGACAATTCATTTTGCGTTGATTCAGAATCAGATTCCCGCAATCTGCGTTCAATATTTGGAATCACACCTTCAAAAGGTTTTTCATAAATATATCCATTCCAATTGATTTTTATTGGTTCGTCGCCCGTACCATATAAAACGATATCTTTATCTTTGTCTGATAAATTATACCAAGGTTTAGACAATGGAATTTTATATTTTTTATGCAAAGCATCTAAAACATTTTCATATTGACTTAACATGCCACCACGTGACCATGGCGCAATCGCACCACCCAATATGGATTTAGATGGATCAGGTACAACCAAATCAGGTGATACATTTAATTGAACACCCAAACCATCACATGCATTACATGCCCCAACCGGTGCATTAAAAGAAAACAATCTTGGTTCTATTTTTGGCACGGTAAAACCAGATACTGGACACGCATATTCTTGGGAATAAAGTGAATCTTCATTTGTGTCTAATCTGCGCACAATAACCGCCCCCGGAACAAGACGAAGTGATGCTTCAAAAGAAGAATACAACCTAGATTTAAATTCATCCAAATCATCACCAGACAAATCTTCGTTCGGCATCGCAACACGATCAATTATAACCATAATGTTGTGCTTTTTATTTTTATCCAACGGCGGAACAGACGACAAATCATAAAGCACACCATCAATAATCGCACGCTGATAACCCTGTTTAATTAAGAAAGCAATTTCTTTTTTATATTCGCCTTTTCTTTCACGAACCATCGGCGCCATTATAAAAAATTTAACACCACGTGGAATTTTCAAAGTCCATTCTACCATTTCTGCAACAGTTTGTGATTTAATTGGCAATCCCGTCACAGGCGAATAAGGCACACCGACTCGCGCCCAAAGCAATCGTAAATAATCATAAATTTCCGTCACAGTTCCAACCGTAGAACGTGGATTTTTTGACGTAGTTTTTTGTTCAATAGAAATTGCAGGCGATAAACCTTCGATTAAATCAACATCTGGCTTTTTTTGCATATCCAAAAATTGTCTAGCATACGAAGACAAAGATTCAACATATCTGCGTTGACCTTCGGCATAAATCGTATTAAAAGCCAACGAAGATTTCCCAGACCCAGACACCCCCGTCAATACAATCATTTTGTTTTTTGGCAGGTCTAAATCAATATTTTTAAGATTATTTTCGCGTGCGCCACGAATTTTTATACTTGTACTCATAACGAATATATAGTGATAAAACGTTAAAAATCAACGTGTCTAATTACAGTGAAATTATTCCGCAAAACCAACAGATTTCAAAGCATCAGGCGCCATAGAAATTCCGGTCTTTTTGGTGTTTGCTGGCCCCAACTTTTTTATCAGCTTTCCATCAACCCAAACGTCAATAGCCCCGACATTACCAAAAGTCGCTTTGAATTTATCGCCAGCCGGCAAATAATATACATCACCAGGTATTAAAACACGTGAAAATACACTGCTGCCCCTGGCATCTTCGATTTTTACCCAAGATTCTTTTTCAGCCTGTAAAACAACACGTGCTTCTTTGCTGTTTTTGACATCGAATTTTTCATGAATTGGATATCTAAAATCTGGTTCTGGATTAACCGTTTCTGTCACAGTTTCTTTTGCAACATCAACCTCTGCTTTATTTGCTTCGTCGCTGTTTTTACCAGAAGATAATATAACAACCAACAAAACAATAATCGCCATTAAAGCCAAAAATCCGCCCAAAAACCATTTCCAATATTTTTTCACATATTGAATTACGATTTTTGCCCAATTTAATAAACTTTCTTTTGTAAATTTGACATTCGTTTTTGAGGCATCACATTTTACTTTTGTTTTTAATTCTGTATCTTCTTTGTGATCTTTGTGTTCGTTTTTAATCAACCCCAATTCTTGCTTTAATTTCAAAATAACTTCATCAGGATCCAGTCCCAATTCCACCGCATAACTGCGTGCAAATCCCAAAATATACACATCTTCGGGAATGACACGATAATTGCATTCTTCCAAAGCGGTTAAAAATTCTTCACGAATACAAAGCAATTTAGAAATTGTTGCGATTTCACGTTTTCTGCGACCGGTAGTACGTGCATTTTTCAGCATTTCGCCCGCTTTCATTTCAACCGTTGATGTATTAATATCTTGTTCGTTCATGATTTAAGCCTTTATGTTTTCATAAATTTTAAGATACAAATACCCTGTTGTCAATCAAGCGACCAAAAATCTTTTATGACATTTTTCAATTCTTGTTCATTGGTTATTTGATTGACCCGAATACGAAATTGCGCAGAATTTTTCATCCCCGCAGAATACCACGCAGCATGCTTTCTAAACATTGGGATTCCGGCTTTTGCACCATAATAATCAATCATTAAATCCAAATGCTTTAATACAATCGCACCGACATTTTTTGGCTTTTCACACGTGCCACAAATTTGTCCCAATAACCATGGTTGTCCCAACATAGCCCGCCCAATCATAGCCCCATCATACCCCATATTTTGCACACGTTCCACGTCATCAATATTTTTTATATCACCGTTTGCAATTATTGGGATAGAAAGTTTTGGTTTATTTGGCAAAACGGCATTACCAGAATATCCTTGGGCCCTGGTTCGTCCATGTATTGCAACAAAACTGATTCCAGAATTTATCGCAACATTGACCAAATCTTGCCAATCTTGGTGTTCAGCGTCCCAACCCAAACGAGTTTTTATCGATACAGGTATTTGCACAGCCTTGACACAAGTTTCCATTATTTGACCAGCCAATTTATGATTTTTCATTAAAAAAGCACCCGCCCCTGCCCGTGTTGCCACCTTTGGCACAGGGCATCCCATATTAATATCAATCCATTTTGCGCCTGACTCAGCCAATATTTTTGCCGATTCGCCCATCAAATAAGGATCTGCCCCAAAAATTTGCGCCCCAATATTACCTTCGTCATAATAAGTATCGAAATTTCGAATACAATTTTTATGTCCATCCACCAAAGAATGACAAGATATCATTTCTGTCACAATAGAAATATTTGGCGCAAAATCACGCAAAATCTGGCGAAACGGCTTATCAGTAATCCCCGCCATTGGTGCAGCAAAAATTTTTTTATCATTATCAAACATTTGTGATATAATAAACATCATGAAAGAAAAAATCAAAAATTTCTTTGATTTTATAAAACGAGCATGGACGGCCAGTTCTCGTGGGAAACTTGGCGTGATATTATTATTGTTATCTGTGTTCTTTTTTGTGCGTCTGTTTTGTGGGACGCACAGTGTGCAAAGTTTTGTTATAAATGCATGGCGATTAAATCGCGAACGCATTGAATTAGAAAGTGCAAAAAAACAATTACAAGAAATTCAACATCATATATATTTGTTGCAACATCCAAATAATTCTTCGGATTATATCGAAGAATTGGGATTACAGGTGTTAAAC
>CAMVPZ010000041.1 GCA_947169505.1 uncultured Pseudomonadota bacterium | reverse complement strand
CATATTATAATTTTACCATATTGAAACCGTATGTCAAGGAACAGGATCATACCCACACCCACCACCAGGTCGACACCGGGATATTCGCTTTATCCCCATCCAAAAACCACGAAATAAACCATATTTTTCAATTGATTGCTTGGTATATTCGCTGCATGTTGGAACAAAACGACATGCACACTTTCCCCCAATAAAAGGCGATATACAAATTTGATACATACGAACCGCACCACATCCAATTTTAGAAAAAATTTTAACACGATTCTTTTGCATCTTGATTATATATCTTTGATATTTTCGATAAAGCACGTTTAATTTGTCTGGAACCTTTTTTATGGTCATAATCCAACAATGTATTACGTACAATGAAAATGTAATCCAAATCTGGCAACATCAAACCTTCGTTTTCAGCAATCCAATTTCGTATTAATCTTTTTGCACGATTACGATGAACAGCCAATTTAAAAATTTTTTTTGACACAATTAAACCATACCTTGCATCACCGGGTATTTTTGCAGGTTTAGCCTTTGCCAAAAAGCAATCCATTGCCACATGTATCCCATCTTTGGGCACAAAAAAATCCTTGTGATTACGTATAGTTTTTCTTTTCATGTGGTTAATAATACCAAAATATAAAGAAAATCAAAGAAAAAAGCAAAATTTATCATGTGGGCTTGATTTTTTCTTTGGCTGTTTTATAATGCAGACGAAATAAAGAAAAAGAGATGTGCACATGTATAATTGGTTATTAAAATTTTTTTCCGCAGATATGGCTATTGATTTGGGAACGGCAAATACTTTGATTTATGTCAAAGACCGTGGCGTGGTATTGAACGAACCATCTGTTGTTGCTGTGGCTGAAAATAAATTATTGGGTCGTAAAGAAATATTGGCCGTCGGGGTCGAAGCAAAACAGATGTTTGGCCGAACACCCGGAACAATTACGGCTGTGCGCCCTTTGCGTGACGGCGTTATCGCAGATTTCGAAGTTGCAGAAGAAATGATAAAATACTTTATCCGCAAAGTTCATCAAAAAAATCCTTTGGCGGCACCGCTTATTATTATATGTGTTCCATCTTGTGCAACCCAGGTTGAAAGACGTGCTATCCAAGAAGCCGCCGATGCCGCTGGCGCACGCAAAGTATATATTGTCGAAGAATCCACCGCTGCTGCTATTGGTGCCGGATTGCCGGTTGATAAACCACTTGGCTCTATGGTATTAGATATTGGTGGCGGCACAACCGAAGTTGCGGTTATGTCATTGGGCGGTATTGTTTATTCTAATGCGGTTCGTACTGCGGGTGACCAAATGGACGAAGATATAATTGAATACGTTCGTAAAAATAAAAGTTTATTGATTGGTGAAAATACAGCCGAAGAAATTAAAAAGAAAATCGGCAGCGCAATCATGCCAAAAGATAAAACAAATGAATTGACTATGAAGATTAAAGGACGTGATTTGGTAAGTGGTACACCACGTGAAACATTGATTACAGAATCACAAATTGCGGCTGCACTGTCTCAAACAGTTGCAAAAATTATTGGTACGGTTCATTTGGCATTGGAATCAACACCACCTGAATTATCTGCTGATATCGCAGATTTGGGTATTGCAATGACTGGTGGTGGTTCTTTGTTACGTGGATTGGATGCAGCCATTCGTGCAGCAACCGGATTACCCGCATTTTTGGTTGATAATCCAATGGCTTGTGTGGCATTGGGAAGCGGTAAAATGCTGTCCAACATTGACAAAAGCAAACATATTTTACAAACAATGTATTAAAAAAACCGGCAAATGCCGGTTTTTTATTTGCAAATCAAAATTTAGATGTTATAATACTTTCGCTTTGGGTGGTTAGCTCAGTTGGCTAGAGCGTCACGTTGACATCGTGGAGGTCGTTGGTTCGAGCCCAATACCACCCACCACGAATTTTCGTTATTGCGTGCGAAGCACACAATTAAGAAAATTCAGTGTCTCGCCGTAGCCTTGGCAAAGGCGGACTTGATAAAAACTAAAAGAGATAAAATGCGAATGTACAATTAATTTTATAAAAAAATTGCGGGAATATTATCATGCGCCCGTAATGGCGCATTTATTTTTAGAAAAGGATAAACAAATGGGACAAAAATATTTAATCACTTCTGCACTGCCTTATGTTAACGGTGAATTACATATTGGTCATTTGGTTGGTTGTTGGTTGCCAAGCGATGTGTACGCCAGATTCTGCCGTGCACGTGGTCGTGATGTGCTTTATATTTGCGGTGCTGATGAACATGGAACACCCGCTATTGTTGGCGCAGCCAAAGAAAATATGCCCATCAAAGAATACAACGATAAATATTATGAAAAACATTTGCGTGCTGTTTCTGATTTTAAATTATCTTTTGATTTATATGGTCGAACCCATACGCCAGAACAAGAAAAATTAATTCATGAATTATTCAAACGTCTTGAAGACGAAGGTTTAATTGAAGAACGTGAAACTGTGCAACCATTTTCTGTTGATGATAATATGTTTTTGGCTGACAGACAATTAGAAGGGACATGTCCAAAATGTGGTTATGAAAAAGCACGTGGCGATCAATGTGATAATTGCAGTGCAACCTATGAAGCAACAGAATTATTAAATCCACACTCTACAATTTCTGGCTCAACAAACATTGAAATGCGCCCAACAAAAAATTTATTTTTCTTGGCATCCAAGGTGGAAGATGATTGGCGCAAATGGTTAAAAGAACATGCACCGAAATGGTCGAAAACCGCCTCTGCTATCGCTATGGGTTGGGCAAATGAAGGTTTGCGTGATACATCTATTACACGTGATTTATCTTGGGGAATACCTGTAAACAAACCCGGATATGAAAACAAAGTTTTTTATGTTTGGTTTGATGCACCATGGGGTTATGTTTCTATATCCCAGGCTGCAACCGACGATTGGGAATCTTGGTGGAAAAACAGTGATTGTTTTTATGCACAATTTATGGGCAAAGATAATGTGAAATTCCATTCTGTATTTTTCCCAGAACAACAATTAGCAATGAACGATAATTGGAAAACTGTTGATATGTTAAAATCTATGAATTTCCTTAATTTCGAAGGTGGAAAAATTTCTAAATCAACCGGAAACGGCATATTTTTGGACGAAGCCCTGACAATTGCACCAAGTGATTGTTGGAGATATACGTTAATGGCATCATCCCCGGAAACTGATGATACAGATTTCACAATGGCACGTTTTACAGATATTGTGAACAAAGATTTAAATGGTATGTTGGGCAATTTTGTTTCACGTGTTTGTAAATTATCAAATAAAAATTTCGGTGATGTTGTACCAAACGGAAACGGAATTGATAAAGATTTAGAAACAAAAATAAATGAAAAATTAAACGATTTAACAAACGCATTGGATAAATGTGAATTCAGGGACGCCGTATTTGCTTTGCGTTCACTTTGGGCAATCGCTAATGAATATATGACAGTGAAAGAACCATGGGCATTGGTTAAAAATGGTGATATGGTGGGCGCAGCGGTTGCATTAAACGAATGCTTTCAAATGATAGATTTGTTTGCACGTGTGTCTGCACCTTTTATACCAGATGCAGCGGAAAAAATTCAAAACATTTTTGAAATTAAACATGATTTATCTTGGCCAACAAAATACGAACACCGCATAGCAAATGGTGAAAAATTTGTTGTTCCAGAAAATCTGTTTAACAGAATTGAATTAACAGAAAAAACAAATGAATAAAAACATTAAACTTGTTTTAATGTCTTGTTGTGCGCCGTGCTCTTGTGGTGCAATTCAACAACTTGTAGATGGCGAAATTCCAGGTTTGGAAGATTTTATCGTTATGTTTTTTAACCCCAATATTTTTCCAGAAAGCGAATATCAAAAACGCCTATCTGAACAAATAAAATATTGTGAAAAATTGGGCGTTAAATACGTTGTTGGCGATTATAATCATGATGATTGGCGCAGCGCCATAGCCGGATTTGAAAACGAACCAGAGCGTGGCGCACGTTGCAGCAAATGTTTTGCTTATCGTTTTTGTTATGCACGTGAATACGCCAAAAAGCATGGTTTTAATGCAATTACTTCTGTTTTTGGTGTATCAAGACACAAAGACCAAAACCAGGTTGATATGACTGCAAATGAATCTTGCGGTGATATAAAGTATTTGCCAATAAAATGGAATGAAAATTTACGAAATCAAATCAATCGTGAATCTGAATTTTATCGTCAAAATTATTGTGGTTGTGAATTTTCCATGCGTAAATAAAAAACACATAAAAATTTGATTTTTTCCGTATATTTCCTATAATTCATATTAACACAAAGAGGTTAAAGATGAATTTAATATCAAAAGTTATATTTTCATACGATATTCGTGCTGATCGTTTTGGCCAATCCAGTTCTTTTGAATCAATTGATGAATTAAAACAGGTTATCCAAGAAGCACAATATCAAAAACCATATAATTTATCTGTAAAACGCACCATACAAATCATTGATACAGATATAAAACCCAAAGAATCTGATTTTGGCAGTGTATTTTTTCCTACATTGATAAACCCAACGGTTCGTGTTGAAATACCGGCAGAAACCATAAGTTTTAGTGTGGCTGATAAATTATTGTATCCAAAAGATGTTCGAAAAATTCTTAATCAAAAGTATGGCAGCGTTTTGAATTTTGATGAAAAGAAATTGGATGAAAACAAACCAATAAGTTCTTTTTATGTACAAGAAGAACACGAAGATTCTGCTTTGGGATACAATGGACACATTGTACGAAATGTTTATTATTCTCAATTAAGCCCGAAAGATATAGTTGTTAATGACAAATTGGAACAAATTTGGCCAGAAAAAACAAAAACGGCACCAGAATCGTTAAATAAAATTTTGGCAAAAACAAAAGAAGAAGTTAAACAAAGGTAAAAAATATGTCGTCTATTTATGTTTTTCCGGGGCAGGGGGCACAAATTGTCGGTATGGGACATGAACTTTATAAAACAAATGCGGCGGCACGTGCTGTGTTTGACGAAGTTGATGATGCATTAAATGAAAAATTATCAAACATCATTTTTAATGGTGAAATGGAAGAATTGACATTAACAAAAAATGTTCAACCTGCAATTATGGCAACATCTGTTGCGATGTTCCGGGCAAGTGGTTTACCAATACCCGAATATGTGGCAGGACACAGTTTGGGTGAATATACCGCATTATGTGTTGCGGGCGCTATAAGTTTGGCTGATACCGCAAAATTATTACGTGCACGGGGAAATGCGATGCAAAAGGCTGTGCCGGTTGGCATGGGCTTAACATCTGTGGTTTTGGGTTTGGATGCAGATGTTGTTCGTAATATTTGCGATGAATGTGGATGTGATTTGGCAAATGATAACTGTCCGGGTCAGGTGGTAATTTCTGGATTAAAAACTGCGGTAGAAGCAGCCAGTGAAAAATTAAAATCTGCGGGCGCACGTCGTGTTATGCCGCTTAACCTTTCTGCACCGGTGCATTGTCGTGACCAAGAACCATCTGTTGCACTTATGCGTGATGTGTTTGAAAATGTGAAAATTGAAACACCAAAATCAAAATGGATTTCAAATAAAACTTGCGATGTAATTGAAAACCCAGACGATATACGTGAAGCATTGATTTATCAATTAACACACGGTGTTCGTTGGCGGGAAAGTGTTTTAAATATGGTTGATATGGGGATAGATAAAGCAATAGAAATCGGTCCTGGAAACGTGCTGTCCGGCTTGATTTCCCGTACAACTGATAAAATAACAACAGAAAAATTAGAGGTTTAACATGTTCGAATTAACAAACAAAGTTGTTTTGATAACTGGGGCAACCGGCGGAATTGGTGGCGCAATCGCACAACAAATGAAAGCGGCTGGCGCAACTGTGGTCGTAACTGGACGAAACATGGATAAATTATCAACCTTTGATGATTCTTTTGTAAAAATTGTTGCTGATTTGTCTGCCGACGATGCGGCAGAAAAATTAATTAATGACACGATTGAAAAATTCGGGCGTATTGATGTTTTAATTAATAATGCCGGTATTACGAACGACACTTTGTTAATGCGGATGAGCGATGAACAATTTGACAATGTTGTAAATACTAATTTGCGTGCAACCTTTAAACTTTGTCGTGCAGCGATTATGCCTATGATGAAACAAAGATTTGGTCGTATTATAAATATGGCATCCATAGTTGGTGTTGTTGGTGGTGCTGGTCAGGCAAACTATGCCGCATCTAAGGGCGGAATTATTGCGATGACAAAATCTATTGCTGCCGAAGTGGCTTCACGTGGAATTACTGCAAATACAATTGCACCGGGTTTTATAAAAACACCGATGACTGATGTATTAAGCGAAGATTTAAAAAAGAAATATTTGGAACAAATTCCGGCTGGTCGTTTTGGCGAACCGATTGACGTTGCAAATGCTTGCGTATTTTTGGCAAGTGATGAAGCATCATATATCAACGGTCAAACAATTCATGTTAATGGCGGAATGGGTCGTTTTTAATCAATGAAAAAATATGATGTGATTGTTATCGGTGGCGGACATGCAGGCGTTGAAGCGGCAACTGCATCTGCACGTCGTGGTGCGAAAACATTATTATTGACTATGCGGGAAAGCGATATTGGTGCGATGTCTTGTAATCCATCGATTGGGGGACCCGGCAAATCACAAATGGTGGCGGAAATAGCTGCATTTGGTGGCGTTATGCCATTTGCTGCGGATTCATCGGGCATTCATTGGCGCAACCTTAATGCAACACATGGTGCGGCAACCCAGGCTCTGCGGGCACAAATAGACAGAAATTTATATCATAATGCCGTTATGGATATTTTAAAATCTACGAAAAATTTAGACGTTATTTTTGAATCTGTTGTTGATTTAGATTTAAAAAACAAAATTGTTAATAGCAAATATTCTGCCGTATGCGTCGTTTTAACAACTGGGACTTTTTTGGGTGGATTGGTCACACGTGGAAATGAAAAAATTGCGTCTGGGCGCTTGATGGACAATGGTGAATACCAAGAAAACGACACATACATTTCAAAAGTTTTAAAAAAAGCAGGCTTTGAATTATTAAGATTAAAAACTGGCACACCGGCTCGCATTTATCGTGATAGTATTGATTTTGATGTATGCGAAGAACAACCTGGCGATAATCCACATGATTGGTTTGGTTTGGGCGATAAAAATAATAATTATAATACTAAATGTTTTATTACACATACGAACGAAACAACACATGAAATCATTCGTAAAAACATTAAAAATGCACCTATGTATAATGGCGATATCACGGGGACTGGTCCACGTTAT
>CAMVPZ010000040.1 GCA_947169505.1 uncultured Pseudomonadota bacterium | reverse complement strand
TCAGGAACAGATAGCTGCAGCCCTCATACAGCTGTCTGAAAAGTCATTAATTACATCCCCTCATTCTGTTCCTATTGTATCACTTTTTGCCATACCAATGCAAGACTTTATTCTATACAACAATTAACTGCATTCTTTACCCATTGTCCCAATCTTTTTACACCAGACACATTTTTTTCAGTCTTCGCTGCTTTTGTTGGTTTTTTTTCTTCTTTTGTGCCACACGCTTCTGTTGCGCCTTCGTAAAAAGAGGGCACAGATTCATGAACACCGTTCAAATCTATCAAATGCATATTCAATCCCCAAAACAAAGAATACAAATCATATGCTTTGGAAAACATTTCATATGCATCTTTTTTACGACCGGCCCCCAAAGCCTTGGTTCCAACTTCATACAAACGCATTGATGCAGCCAACAAATGTTTAGATATACACCAAACTTCACCATCTTCTGGCCCAGATTTTTTAACAATCCGTTCCATCAACTCTTTACGCATGTTGCGCACAGTATTAATCAAATCGTAAAAACCGACCTTGCCGGTTTTGGCACCACTAAAGAAAAAGTGTTCTTCTAATGACACCAAATTCATCAATGCAATAGACAAATCTTGGTCAGACGATAAATCCAATGGATTAGCCTTTTTTTCGGCATCCAATTTTTCAATCATTTCTTCCATAGACAATTTTTTGCTAATTTTTTTCATATTTTTTCTCCGTTAATATATCAGCATAAAACAATTCCGTATTGTGGCAAAAGTTTAATTATCGCCCAAAACACACCAGTCATCAACAACAAACCCAAAAACGGCATTACAACCTTTTGAAAAGGGAACAACGCATGTCCGCCATTATTCTTTTTAATATGCATATACCATAATTCCATTAAAATAAACGTAACAGAACCAACCAAAACCCCCAACAAGAATTGATCCATGTGCCACATGCAATTTTCCCACCACTTTACAATAGGTTTATCTGTCGGCACAAAATAAACACCCGCCAACAAAGATACATATACTATAATATTCAAAATATACCAAATTGGATTTTTGATATTGTGTTTGCGCATATAATTAGCCGTCCATCCAATCAAAGACACAGTCAATCCACCGGCCCATATACCAGTTAAAACATCTTTAACCCCCAAAACACGCATACTTTCCAATCCTGCACCAATTGCAATAGTGCAAACAGGACACACAGCCTGGGCCAAAGGGATAAACAACATCCAAGCGCATAAAAAAGCCAAAAAATATTTTGATAAATTTCTCATTTTTTCCTTCCTTAATAAAATTCTAACCCATTTTATCAAAAACCATCAAATCAAGTCAACAACATATTTATACCTTTTGAACACCACGCATATGAGCAGAGCGTGCCCGTGGATTTTTTTCTAATTCTTCCGCCAAAGGCAGGGCAGTTTTTAACATTTTATATTTCGGTGCTTCTATAATCGGCAAACGTGGATTGCCAGATATTTCTGTCCATTTGCGAAATGTATTTTTTACAATCCTGTCTTCCAAAGAATGAAAAGTCACACAAATGCATTTGCCACCACTGCGCAACAAATCATGCACACTTGATAATGCAGATTTAATCTGTCCCATTTCATCATTAACCGCTATACGCAAAGCCTGGAATATCGGCGCAATATCGTTTGGATTTTTTATTAAATCACATAATTGAAATGTTGTTTGGGGCAATTCTTTTTTTAACAATCGTGCAAACATATGTGATTTTTTTATATCACCATATTCATACAAAATATCTGCTAATTCCGCTTCTGTTAAATTTTTAATTAAATCATATGCTGTGCCATCCATACGGGTATCCATACGCATATCAAGCGGTGCATCAAATCGAAAAGAAAAACCACGATTTCCATTATCAATTTGCATAGAAGAAATCCCTAAATCAAAAACAACATCATCAAAATCATCTTGATATAACTGTTTAATTTCTGTAAATGACTCATTGATAAAACGAAATTTTTCACCATATTGATTTTTTAATTCTTCCGCATCTTTTGAAACATTTGTATCCCTATCAAACGCAATTACTTTTGCGCCAGACTCTAAAAAAGCACGACTGTATCCACCAGCGCCAAACGTACAATCAACAACAGTACGCCCACGAATATCGCCCAATTCTTTTTTTACAGCATCCAAAAGTACAGGTATATGTTTCATCATTCTATATCAACCTTGATTCCTAAACTGATTAAATCCTTGGCAGTAGTTGGCCCCAATTCAAAAGTATTTTTTAATTCCAAAACAACATTTTTTTGATCTGTATGTAAATTTAAAATAATTTTTGTGTTTCCGTGTGGTAAAGAAGCCAAAGCTTTCTTCACATTTTCCAAAACAGATTTTTCACGAATATCTATGGTCATAGTTTTTGCAATCTTTGCAACCCATTGCGTTAACGGCATAATAGAATCTATGAACACAGAAACTTTGTCATCACGAACAGAAGATTTACCAAAAATCACCACTTCTGTTTCCGTGTTTAAAATCTGCGACAATTCAATAGATGATTCTCCAAATGCGACACATTCAACATTACCAAAACTATCAGACGCATTAATCGTCAGCATGTCTTTACCAGTTTTTGTTTTGCGACGTGAAAAAGAATTAACATTTACAGCAATTTTGATATTTTTTCTATCGCCAACTGTTTCTAATGTTTGACTGGTCGTTAATTTTGCACTAGCAATTAAATGTTTATATTGATCCAAAGGATGCGCAGAAATATAAAAACCCAATGCCGACAATTCATTTTCTAATCTTTGCGCAAATGTCCAAGGTTTTGTTTTTGGTAAATCTTTTAATAATCTATCTTCACTGACATCGTCTTCGGTAGTATTAGCAAACAAAGACAAAGAATTCGCACCTTCTTTTGATTTTGAAGCATATGCCAAAATTGCATCAGCATTCATAAATATCAACGCACGATTCTTTTCCAAAGAATCTAATACACCAACTTTGGCAAAGGCTTCCAAAATTCTTTTGTTTACAACAGATGCACATCTTTTTGCAAAATCGGTCAAATTTTTAAATTTTCCATGTGCTTCACGTTCTGCAACAATCGCATCAGTCGCAACAGTTCCAACACCTTTGATAGCCGCCAATGCATAAATTATTTTTCCGTTCTTTACAGTGAACAAAGATTCGCTTTCGTTTATATCTGGTGCAACAATTGGTATAGAAAAATTATTTTTCGCATCATCAACAAATATCGCCAATTGGTCTGTATCATTCATATTACTGGACATAGATGCAGCCAAAAATTCCGCAGGAAAATGCGCCTTTAAATAAGCACATTGATTTGCCACGATAGAATAGGCAATAGCATGAGATTTATTAAATGCGTACTTTGCAAATTCTTTGAATTTTTCCCACAAATCTTTTGCGGTCACTTCATCCAAAGTTCCTTCAGCTTTACAACCCTCTAAAAACTTCACTTCCAATTTAGCCAATAATTCTAACTTCTTTTTACCCATGGCTTTACGCACAGTATCAGATTCACCACGTGTAAATCCCGCCAACGCACGTGTTAATTGCATAACCTGTTCTTGATATACGATAATGCCATACGTTTCTTTCAATATAGGTTCTGCACGTGGATGCACATATTCAATCGGTTCTTCACCATGCATACGTGCAATAAATTGTGGAATAAACGCAATTGGGCCGGGTCGATTTAATGCATTCAACGCAGAAATTTCCAAAAAACTGGTTGGTCGCATTTTTTTCAATGTCTGCTGTACAAACGGGGCATCGAATTGGAATATACCTTCGGTCAATCCTGCCTGCCAAAGTTTTAATGTTTTTTCATCATCTGTTGGTATTTGATCTAAATCAATATTTATGCCCTGGGTTTTTTGAATAAGTTTTACCGCATATTTCAAAACGACCAAAGTTTCCAATCCCAAAAAATCAAATTTAATCAAACCTGCGCTTTCCAAATAATGTCCATCAAATTGACACGAAGGCAACGGATTCGCAGGATCACGATAAACCGGTGCGATTTGTGTAGTAGGTCTGTCGCCAATAACCACACCACATGCATGTTGTCCCAAATTTCGAATTGAACCTTCTAAATCTTCTGCAACAGACACAACCTTTTTCATATCAAAATCATTATCTAAAATTTCTTGTATCTCATGCGATGCATCCACTGCTTCTTTTAAAGTTTTTGTATCAGCAGGAATAAGTTTTGATAATCTGTCGGATTTGGAATACGGCATTCCATACACACGTCCAATATCACGAATTGCGCCACGTGCCTGCAAACTGCCAAATGTTATAATACGACACACTGAATCACGTCCATATCTTTCACCAACATAATCCAAAACATGTTCAATACCCGTTGGTTCAAAATCAACATCAAAATCAGGCATCGATATACGATCAGGATTTAAAAATCTTTCAAACAACAATCCATACTTTAATGGATTAACATGTGTTATACCCAATGCCCACGCAACAATAGAACCAGCCCCAGATCCACGTCCCGGTCCAGTCAAAATATCATTATTACGACACCAATTAATATAATCTGCAACGATTAAAAAATACCCCGGAAAACCCATACCAATTATAACATTTAATTCGTATTCTGCCTGTTCAAAATAGGGCGCAGTATCACTTATATGATGTTCTTGTAATCTTTTTTTTAACCCGTTCATTGTCGCATCACGCAACATTTGGCATTCTGTTTCCAAATCTCCACCAAAACGTGGCAACAAAGGTTTTTCATGGACATTCACAAAAAAAGCACATCTTTTTGCGATATTAACGGTATTTTCGATTGCTTCTGGTAAATCATAAAACAATTCAGCCATTTCATCACTTGATTTAAAATATTGTTCGCATGATTTTCGTGGTCTGTCTGGATCAATAACTTTTGTTTGTCCCAAAACACAACTTAACGCATCTGTTGCTTCATAATCGTCTACAGATGCAAAACAAACATCATTTGTTGCAACAATTGGGATATTTAAATCACGAGCAATTTGTAAAAAATGTGGTTCCGTTTTTATTTCATCATCCAAACCATGTCTTTGAATTTCGATATAAAAATTATTTCCAAATATATCTAAAAACTGTTTTGCAATATCAAGTGCCGCTTCGTTTTGGTTGTTCAATATTGCCATTCCAATCGGTCCTGTATGCGCACCAGACAAACAAATTAAATCGTCTTTGTGTTCTTTCAATTCTTCCAATGTTATATATGGTCCCAAATGATGATTTGTTGTACGCATGTACATAATACGACTAAGTTCACAAAGATTTAAATAGCCATCGTGATGCTTTGCCAGCAAAACAATCTTTGCCAAAGACGATTGTCTTAAAATTTTTGGATCAGCATTATGATGGTTCAAAGATATTTCAATACCAATTATTGGTTGTAATTTATTAGACGGCATAACATCGGAAAATTCAGCACATCCAGACATCATATTTGTATCCGTCAATGCACATGCAAACATGTTATTATCTTTGCATAACTCTGGAATACCTTTTAATATGCCCAATTTTTTATTACTGGCCACCGCCAGAGTACTGGCACCCACAGAAATTTTTGAATGAACACGAAGATGTACAAAATCCGGCATGCAAATCCTTCCTTTTATGATGCGCAAACTTTAATGCAATTTTCCGTGACAATGTTTGTATTTTAACCCAGAACCACACGGACATAGTGCATTACGATTTATATTCATATTCGCCATACTGTTTCCAGATGCATTTTGATTTAAATTTGAATCGTGTTGTGCATGTTGTTGAGCGGTTGCATCAACATTTTCACGTGTCAATTCCATACGACAAATATAAGCAACAGACATCATTTTGAAATTCTGCATAGTGTTTTTAAACAATTCCAAAGATTCGCTTTTATATTCATACAATGGATTTTTTTGAGCATATCCACGCAACCCAATTGCACCTTGTAAATAATCCATTTGTTGTAAATGACGTTTCCAAACTGCATCCAAAGCCCCCAACATCATTTGTTTTTGAGCCATCTGCATTAATTCTGGACCATATTTTGATTTTTGTTGGTTATAGCGACGCATTGCTAAATTAAACAGTGTAGTATATGCAGCACGTTCGGATATTGTTTCGTCTGATTTCCAATTATCAATATCAGTGATATCCAATGCAAACATACGCATCATATCATCGTGAATACCTTTCGTATTCCAGTCAGTTGGATGAGCCTTTTCAGGAATATTTTTTTCACAAATCATCTCAACCACATCACCAATTAACTCTGTCACCAAAGGTTCAAGATCTTTTGAAGTCATCAAATCATCACGTTGTTTATAAACAACAGTTCTTTGATCGTTCATAACATTATCATATTTCAACAATTCTTTACGTGCTTCGAAATATCTTGCTTCTACACGTTTTTGCGCTTTCTCTAATGCCTTGGTTATCCATGGGTGAGTGATTGCTTCACCAGGTTTTAATCCCAAAGTAGTTAACATGTTTTGCAATCTTGCTGCACCAAGGATACGCATAAAATCGTCATCCAAAGCCAAAAAGAATTTAGAATCACCCGGATCACCCTGACGACCAGAACGACCACGTAATTGATTATCAATACGACGAGATTCATGGCGTTCTGTACCAATAACATACAATCCACCAGCATCTAACACAATTTTCTTATTCGCTTCAATTTTTTTGATAATTTCTTTTTTCTTTTTCCCAAAATCCGTAGCGCTTTCATCTAATTCTGCAATCAAATCTTCTGCATTACCGCCCAACTTAATATCAGTCCCACGTCCTGCCATATTTGTTGCGATTGTCACAGCCCCCGGTGCACCAGCCTGGGATACAATTTTTGCTTCGGATTCATGATGTTTCGCATTCAACACAGCCGGTTTAATACCCAATTTATCTTGAACGATTTTTGCCAATTCTTCAGATTTTTCAATTGAAACAGTTCCAACCAACACAGGCTGTTTACGTTCTACACACTCTGCAATTTGTTTTATAATCGCATCGTATTTTTCTTGTTTGTTGCGATATATCTCGTCATGATGATCGATACGTGCAACAGGTTTGTTTGTTGGAATAGAAACCACCCGTAATTTATAAATTTCTTCAAATTCAGCAGCCTCCGTCATCGCAGTTCCTGTCATACCAGACAAAGTAGGGTACATACGGAATAAGTTTTGATATGAAATACTGGACACTGTTTGATTTTCTGGTTGCACAGCCACATGTTCTTTGGCTTCGATTGCCTGGTGCAAACCTTTGCCAAAACGACGGCCAGACATCACACGACCGGTAAATTCATCAACAATTAAAACTTCCCCGTTTCTAACAACATAATTAACATTTTTTTCATATAAATGATGTGCTAATAACGATTGTTGAATATGCATAACTATAACCGCATTTTCAGCCGCATATAAATTATCACCAATTAAAATTTCTTTTTTAATGATTCGGCGACCACCGAGATCTACACCAT
>CAMVPZ010000039.1 GCA_947169505.1 uncultured Pseudomonadota bacterium | reverse complement strand
AAATAATATGCTTTTTAGCGGGATTTTTCATTAGGAATGTTTTGTTAAGCATAAACTTGATTTTGCGTTTTTTATCGTGTAAAATTCGCATATTGTAAAATGCGAGGCAAACATGAATATCGAATTGGGTAAAAACATAGATACACGTGAATTAGAAACCAAAATTCAAAACTTTTGGGATGAAAATAATTTTTGGGATAATGATGTTAATTCAAATAAAAAATCATTCTGTGTAATGATGCCACCACCAAATGTGACTGGGAATTTGCATATGGGGCATGCGTTGGATAACGTGTTGACTGATATTGTTTGTCGTTATAAAAGAATGTCTGGGTTTGATGTTTTGTGGCAGCCAGGAACCGACCATGCGGCCATCGCAACACAATTATTGGTGGAACGTGATTTGTCTAAACGTGGAATTAATCCAAATACTTTGACATTAAATGAAAAATTGGACGCTGCGTGGAAATGGAAAGCAGACAAGGGAAGTGAAATTTTAAACCAAATGCATGTTTTGGGTATAACACCTGCATGGAAACGTGAAAGATTTACTATGGATGATGGTTTGTCACGTGCAGTCACTCAATTATTTGTAAAAATGTATAACGAAGGTTTAATCTATCGTGATAAACGCCTTGTGAATTGGTGTCCAAAACAGCAAACATCGGTTTCAGATTTGGAAATTGAAACACGTGAAGAACATGGTAAATTTTATTATTTTAACTATCCATTGGTTGGTGGTGGTTTTGTTGAAATTGCAACTACACGTCCCGAAACTTTGTTTGGTGATAAAGCAATTGCAATTCATCCAGAAAACGAAAAATTAAAACATTTGATTGGAAAGCGTGCAATTATTCCGTTGACCAATATTGAAATTCCAATTGTGGCTGATGTTCACGCAGATCCTGAAAAGGGCACTGGTGCGGTAAAAATTACACCTGCACATGATTTTGACGATTATGAAGTTGGACTTCGTCATAACTTAGAACCGCTTTGTATTTTAACAATGGATGCGAAATTAAATAATGAATCTGTGGTGCCAGAAAAATATCGTGGCATGGACAGATATGTTGCACGTCAGGCAATTGTGGAAGATATCACTGCGGCGGGTTTAATGGTGAAAATTGAAGACAAAGTTATTCCAACACCGTATTCAGAACGTGGCGGTGTCCCGGTTGAACCAATGTTAACGACACAATGGTTTGTTGATGCAAAAACTTTGGCGGTGCCTGCGATTAAAGCGGTTGAAGATGGCAAGATTAAATTTGTGCCAGAACACAGATATAATTTGTTTATGGCGTGGATGAATAATATTCGTCCTTGGACGATTTCACGTCAATTGTGGTGGGGACATCATATACCGGCTTGGTATGACGAAGATGGCAAAGTGTATGTTGCAGAAACCGAAGAAGAAGCAATTAAACAATCTGGTGGTAAAAAATTAACCCAAGACCCCGATACATTGGATACTTGGTTTTCGTCTGGTTTGTGGCCGTTTTCGACACTCGGGTGGCCAGATAACACCGAAGAATTAAAACGTTATTATCCTACGGATTATTTGTGCACGGGTTCAGATTTAATATTTTTCTGGGTATCACGTATGATAATGATGGGCTTGTATGTTATGAAAGACGTACCATTTAAAACTGTTTATATGCACGGAATGGTTGTTGATAAACATGGTAAAAAAATGTCTAAAAGCAAAGGAAATGGTACAGACCCAATGGAAGCGATAAACAAATTTGGTGTTGATGCGGTGCGTTATTGGATTGCGACTGCGCCGATTGGGACAAATTTGCCATATATTGAAGACGAAGTGAAACGTGGTTCTAAATTGCTTACTAAATTGTGGAATGCTTCTAAATACGTTTTGATGAATTTGACTGATTTTGATCCAAAAACTGCAAAAGAAATACAGGTTGGCGAAAGATTTATCGAAGACAGATGGGTGTTGAATGAATTGAACAAAGCGGTTGCAGAAACACGTAAAAATTTAGATAAATATTTCAATTATAATGCTCGTGCGGCAATTGATACATTCTTTTGGGATATATTCTGTGATCAATATTTGGAATTTATCAAAGACAGATTTTGGTCGCCTGAAAAATATTCACCCGAATCAAAATTGTCTGCACAATGGACTTTGTATACGGTATTAAGAAATATAATCGGTTTGTATGCGCCATTTATTCCATTTATTACTGAAGAATTATGGCAAAAGATTTACAAAGATGTCGAAGGTGGCGAAACATTACATTTAACATCATATCCTGATGTCAAAGATGAATACAACACTGATGTTGAAACTATGAATATTGCGCTGGATATTTTGAAGACTGTTCGTGGACTTCGCACAGAACGTAAAATTGGTAATGGTGCAAAATTGGAAAAACTAACAATTCCAAATGATACACCGGAAATTTTGCATGGTCTTATTAAATCTGCGGCACGTGCCGGCGAAATAACTTTTGGTAAAGAAATTGATTTCATTGTTACGCAAAATAATGTATAATATGTGAGGAGGGGGAGAGTGATGATGGATAAATTAGTCAAAGAACGACAGTTAAAAACTTATCAATGTGATAGATATGGTTTTTTGCGCCCTATTGCTTTGATGAATAAATTACAAGGATTGGCTGGAACACATGCTGATATGTTGGGTGCGGGACGTGAATATTGCGCTTCACATAATATCGCATGGGTTTTAACGCATATGTTTGTTGATATTGTTGATATGCCACGTGCCGAAGAAAAGTTGGTATATTCGACATGGCCTTCTGTCACCAGTGCTGTGCGCAGTGAACGTGATTTCGAAGTCAAAGATGCAAATGGTAAATTAAAACTTCGTGCAATATCTCAATGGGTGTTGATTGATTTACATACTCGTCGTCCGGTGCGTATAACTGATTTTTTACCAGATTGGCAGGGTTTACCAGAAAGGGTATGGGATCGTGAATTTGATAAGGGTACCGATTTTATCCCAACAAAAACTTGTGTCATGGCATGCAGATATGATGATATCGATGTAAACCAGCATATAAATAATGCCGTTTATACTGTGTGGGCGACAGAAAGTGTTGGTTTTGAATATCGTAATGCACATAAATTGCGTGGCATAGACATTTACTTTGAACATGAAATAAATCCACATACTCCAACTGTACGGGTAGAGGTTGCATTCGATGGAAATATAACCCGTCATAAAATAATGACAAACGAAGTAGAACATGCCAAAGTAATTTGTTATTGGCAAGATAGATAAAAATAAAAAAATCGCCATTTGGCGATTTTTTTAAATTGCTTTTCAAACCATAAATTAATTAACGGCAGATACTGCAAGACGTTTACGTCCACATGCACGGCGACGATTTAAAACGTCACGACCAGATTTAGTAGCCATTTTTTCACGGAAACCGTGTGTTTTTACACGACGTGTTTTTGATGGTTGATATGTTCTTTTTGTTGCCATTGTTAAATCCTTTTGATTTTGGAATCTATTTAATCATACATTTTTACAAAACGCAAATATTTTATTTACTTTTTATCAAACCCAGTTGTTTCAGGCCTTCCAAAAACAGAAACCATACAAAAATCACACCCATTAATTTCCAAAATGGTAAAAATACGTTTGATGTTTTCATTTTTGTTTTTCCTTTTGTTTGGCATAAATTATAATACGTAAATGCCTTTTGTCAAGGTATTTTCAAAGCACATTTTTTTATCTTTTTATTGCTTTATTTCTTGACCAGTGGCGCAAAAATTTGCTAATCTTTGCATGATGTAAAACAAGGGAAAAAGTAATGTCAGAAATAAATGAAACAAATAATGAAATTAACGAAGTTCGTGTGCCAACTTCACCTATTGAACATGAAATGCGGACCAGTTTTTTAGACTATGCTATGTCGGTTATTGTGGATCGTGCGTTGCCTGATGTTCGGGACGGGTGTAAACCGGTGCATCGTCGTATTTTGTATGTTATGAATGATGTTGCGCCTGCGACAAAATCAACGGTTAAATCTGCCCGTATAGTTGGTGATGTTATGGGACGTTATCATCCGCATGGGGATTCTTCGATTTACGAAGCAATGGCTCGTATGGCACAAGATTTTTCAATGGGTGAAATGCTGGTCCAGGGTCAGGGTAACTTTGGTTCTCGTGATGGTGATAAACCGGCTGCTATGCGTTATACTGAGGCACGCTTGTCAAAACTTGGTGCATCATTGATGGAAGATTTGGACAAAGACACTGTGGATTGGCAACCGAACTTTGACGGTACATTGCAAGAACCAATCGTTTTGCCTGCTAAATTCCCAAATTTTTTGGTAAATGGTGGTTCTGGTATTGCGGTTGGTATGGCGACAAATGTTCCAACTTATAATTTGGGCGAAGTGTGCAATGGTATTTTGGCGATTTTGGATAATCGTGATATTACTGACGATGAATTGTTTTCTTATATCCCGGGACCTGATTTTCCAACAGGTGGCATAATTATGGGACATGCTGGTGCTTATAAAGCACACACAACCGGTCGTGGTTCTATCATAGTTCGTTCAAAAACGCATTTTGAAAATGTTCATGATCATACTGCGATAATTGTTGATGAATTACCGTACCAGGTTAACAAATCACAATTAATCATTAAAATTGCAGAAATGGTCAAAGATAAACGTATTGAGGGTATAAGTGATATTCGTGATGAATCTTCCAAAGAAGGACTGCGTGTTGTTATCGAGTTAAAACGTGATACTATGCCAGAGGTTGTGTTAAATCATTTATTCCAATACACAGAAATGCAATCTAATTTTCCGGTTAATATGATGGCGCTTAATCGTGGTCGTCCAATGTTATTTACGGTGCGGACTGTGTTGGATGCGTTTATCGAATTCCGTGAAGAAGTTATTCGTCGTCGCACAATATTTGATTTGAACAAAGCACGCAATCGTGCGCATACTTTGTTGGGATTATCTGTTGCTTGTGGTAATTTGGACGAAGTTATCAAATTGATAAAAGAATCTGCAAATCCAGACGAAGCACGCACTGCTTTGATTTCACGTGGTTGGGCGGCGTCTGATATCGAAAGTTATATCAATTTGATTGACGATCCAAATACTGAATACAAAGATGGTATGTTTTATATGAGTGAAGACCAAGCCAAAGCAATTCTTGAATTACAATTGCATCGTTTAACAGGTTTGGAACGTGATAAAATCCATAATGATTTAACAGAATTGGGCGCAACGATTAAAGATTTGTTGGCGATACTTGGCAGTCATGAACGCATAGTTCAAATTATACGTGATGAAACTACAAGCGTGCGTGATAATTGGTCGCAAAAACGTCGTACTGAAATAAGTGACGCAGAAATTGATATAGATATCGAAGATTTAATTGCACGTGAAGATATGGTTGTGACGGTTTCTAATACTGGTTATATCAAACGTGTAAGTTTGGATACATATCGTGCACAAAAACGTGGTGGTAAGGGACGTAATGCTATGACCACCAAAGAAGACGATTATGTTGTAAATGTATTTGTTGCAAATACACATACACCATTGTTGTTCTTCTCTTCAAAAGGTTTGTGCTATAGATTGAAAACCTATAAATTACCCGAAGCAACTGCGGCGGGCAAAGGTCGTCCATTGGTGAATTTATTACCATTGACCGAAGGTGAAACAATAACTGCTATATTGCCAATGCCCGAAGACGAAGTAAAACGTGTTGCAGAATCTGGAATGGAACATTTCTTGATGTTTGCAACTGCATCTGGAACAGTGCGCAGAAATCGCATGTCTGATTTTGATTCAATCCGTTCAAATGGTAAAATTGCTATGAAATTGGACGAAGGCGATTCATTGATTTCTGTATTGCCATGCACCGAAGATCAAGATGTATTTTTATCGACGTATCGTGGCAGATGTATAAGATTTGCTGTACCTGAAATTCGTATATTCGCAGGTCGTAATTCAACAGGTGTTCGTGGATTATCATTACAAAAGGGTGATTATATAATTGGTATGGCAATGTTGAATCATGGCGAATCTGATTCTGTGGTGCGTGCTGCGTATGTAAAGCAAAGTCGTGCGTTGCGTCGTGCTGCAACCGGTATCGAAGAAGAAGCGGACGCCGAAGAAGAAAATACAACACTTGTATTGAGCGATGAACAAATGGCCAAGATGGCACTGCGTGAAGAATTCATTTTAACAATATCTGAAAATGGATTTGGAAAACGTACATCGTCTTATGAATATCGTTTAACTCATCGTGGCGGTGGCGGATTTACAAATATTAAATTGGGTGGTAAAAATACGGCTGTGGCTGGCTCTTTCCCTGTCAATGATAACCAAGATATTATCATGGTGACAAACGGTGGAAAAATCATAAGAACGCCTGTACGTGATGTTCGTATTGCGGGTCGTTCAACTGCTGGCGTAACATTGTTTAGAACTGCCGAAGGCGAAAAAGTTGTATCAGCCATCGCAATCGATCACGAAGAAGAAAGTGATGATATTGAAGCCGTTGAAGTGACGGAAAATGTCGCAGACAACGCAGAATAAAATATGGTGCCGGCATGCAAAATGAAAACGAATTTTTTATTCCAATCAATGAAGTTGCAAAACAACTTGACGTGCCGGCATACACTTTGCGTTATTGGGAAAAACAATTTCCGGGTGCAATTCGTCCGGTGACTGGTGCTGGTAATCGCCGGTATTATCGTCGTGAAACGGTTGAAAAAATTGCATCAATAAAATCTTTGCTTTATGACAAAGGTATGACAATAACTGGTGTAAAAAAAATACTGCACAATGGTTCGTTCAAAGAAGAAATAAAAACAACGAAAAAGCCGGTAATTTCATCACAAAAGGTTCCAACAACAAACGAAAATATTGCAAAAAAGCCGGCAATTTCGTCATTAGACATGGGCGATATTGATGCCGCAATAAAATTGTTAAACCAGGCTAAATCGTTTCTGGATTAAGTATATAAAAATTAAAGAAAAGGCCGGCAAATACCGGTCTTTTTTATATAAAATAAAAAGGTTTAACTTCGCACAAAAAAATAACGAAAAAGCCGGTAAATACCGGTGAAATCACATTGTTTTTTTGATTGTGCTTGATGGGCTATATTAATTATCGTATTTGTTTTTCTTGGATTTTTATGGTATAGTGTAAATTATAAAATAGGTATGGATTTGGATACAACAAATGTAAAACTTTTGCGTGCAGGTATTGCCAAGCAGATAGCTGATACAGATATGTGGCCCACATGGCGTGACAAACAAAAGCTTGAAGTTTTTCGTGAATTGGTGTCCGATAAGTTTACAGATGAACAGATAGCACACAGTTATTTTAAATTACCAACTGGTTATGGTAAAACAGTTATGTTTGCGCGTATGGCACGTGCTTATTTTGATACGATTGTTGCGACTGGCGCAAAACGTCAAAAGATTATAATCATTGTGCCTCGTTTATCCCTGATAGACCAGACCAAAGAAAAATTACAAATTTTTGCGAATATTACAGCAACAGAATACAGCGGGCAGCAAAAGAATATCGATAGTGATGTTGTTATTACAACCTATAATTCATTGGGAAAATTATTTGGCGTTGTAGATTTTAACGATGTTGGTCTGATTTTCGCTGACGAAGCGCATCATATGTTGGGTGAAAAAATTTCTGAACGATTGGCTTTTTATAATCGATTTGTTCCTATTATCGGTTTTGCTATTTCTTTCATT
>CAMVPZ010000038.1 GCA_947169505.1 uncultured Pseudomonadota bacterium | reverse complement strand
AAGAAAAAGCCAAGAAAAAACAGAAATAGATTGGAAAACATTCAACGTTCCAAAGAAATCAAAAAGATTATAGCCCAAGAATGCGATATAGATATTACTTCTGTTCATAACAAAACATATTTTATGTCTGGTCAAAACATTTCTTATTTTGATAGCGTTGATGTGTTGTATATATTGCAAAAGACATTTCATGTTCGGCTGCCAGAATCAAGTTATACCAAATACAGAACGGTTGGCGATTTGATAAAAGATGTTAACAGACAAGTAAGAAAATTTTCAAGATAGTTTCAAAATGTTTTTACAACAAAACACCCGCAATTGCGGGTGTTTTAAATTTCGTGCATAAAAAGCCCAGATTAGATTAATGAGACATTTTTGCTTCTGTAAATATAACATGTTTACGCAATTTTGGATCGTATTTACGGAATTTCATTTTACCCTGAGTATTTTCAGATTTTGTATTTTTTGTCGTTGTATAATAAAAACCGGTTTCTTTGTTTTCCAGTTTTACAACTTCTTTGCTGCCTTTTTTAGATGCCATTTTTATTACCTTTTTTAATTACTTTGCGCAGTATAGGTCATATTTTAATGAAAATCAAGTTTTTTTTATACTGTAAATTTTTTATTTGTTTATATATTTTTTTTGTGATACAATGACGGACGTGTGTGAGGGTGAAAGCGTTTTTTCTCCTCTTAAAAAGGTCCCGGTGTGTATGGGACCTTTTTACATTGGTAAACGTATAAAATGTTAATTTTTCAATATGTCCCCAGATTTTATATATTCAGGCGAATCTTTTGCCGATTTCTTTTGCGCCATTTTTGCGTATTTTTTCGCATTTTTTGTGTCATTGTTCATGTTATAAAATTCAGCCATAGCCCAATCGGATTCACCATCATCTGTCACACGAGCCAATATCCAATAAGCCAAAGGAGATGGTTCGTGTAATATAACACTTTTACATAATTCTTTTGCACGTGATTTATCGCCCGGTTTATTACGTTCGCTTAACACCAATGCCAAAGCGGTTTCAATTTGTGGTGCGGATTTAATTAATTTTAAACTTTGTTCGTATGCTGCAACACTGTCGTCGTATGCACCGTATTGATATTCTATATCGCCCAATAATTCATAATAATACGGATTATTTGGATTACGTTTAATCAATGTTTTTGTACCTGTTTTTGCAGTATCTAAATCGCCGCCACGCATGTTCGCAATTGCCCGTGCATAAATCGCAGCATCTGATTTGTTTGAATATGGATATTTTGCAATAACATTTTTATCTGTATCTAAATATCCAATTAACTTAGCCCGCAATATTTCATATTCATTATTTTCACGTGTAATTTCAGTATCTTTTTTTTGTGGAATTTTTTTCAATTTACCAATTTTAGTTTTTGCATTATTTAAACGTTCGCTGGTTAATGGGTGATTAATTCGATTTGGGTTTACACGTGATTCAAATTCACCGCTCATATCACGCATTTGTTCAAACACCTCAATTAATCCATTTGGGTTTTGATTGGCTTTGACCATTAAATCAATAGCCATATCATCAGCCATGCGTTCTTCATCACGTGAAAAAGATAACATCGATTGTTGTGCAATACCAGATGCGCCCGCCATAACACCAACCCCAGCAGTTGGATTTCCCCCAGCCACCATTAAGCCGACACCCAAAGCCTGGATAATCATAGTTCGCATCAATTCATCATGCATACGTTGTGACATTTGAACCATATGCCCGCCAATAGTATGTCCCAATTCATGAGCAACCACCGCACGCAAAGCATTTGGATTTTTTATTTGCTTTAACAATCCGGTATAAATAAAAACATCTTCACCACCACGAACAAAAGCATTAAAAGAATCATCATTTACAATATAAATTTTTAATCTGGATTCTGGAATTTTTGCAGCATTTGCAACCGGCATGATTATTTGTGTAATTTTTCTTTCGATTTCTGTGTCGTTAATCAACGTAGCACTGTTTGCAATCGTTGTAAAAAATACAGAAAACAAAATCATAAATATTTTTTTCATTATGCCCCCGCTATGGTAGAACAATCAAATATTTTGCGTAATTTTTTTGCCCAAATATTTTCGTTTATATCATCGTTCATTGATGCAGTCTGTGCCAATTTGAATAAATCCCGATGTTCACGATAATTTACAAAATGATATTGTATCCAACCACTTTGTTTAGTTCCCAATAATTCACCGACACCACGCATCATTAAATCTTGTTCAGCAATTACAAAACCATCATCAGTTTCACATAAAACATCCAATCTTTTTAATCCGTCTGGCGAGATGTTATTTCCATATAACAAAATACAAAAAGACTGTTTGCTTCCACGACCAACACGTCCACGTAATTGATGCAGGGCAGCCAAACCAAATCTTTCAGCATTTTCAATAACCATAATCGTAGCAGACGGAACATCGATTCCAACCTCTATTACAGTGGTTGAAACCAACACACGCATATTTGATTTTTCATCTGCGAATTCAGTCATAACTTTGTCACGCATTTTTTTATCCATTTGTCCATGACAAAGTCCAGTGCCAGGAAAGTATTTATTTAATTCTTCAAAACGCAATTGTGCAGCCATCATATCAACCGTTTCAGATTCTTCGACCAAAGGACAAACCCAAAAAACTTTTGCACCATTTTTAATTTGCGGCGCAATACGTTCAATCAAAGCATTAACCCGTTCAACCGGTAATTTAGTTGTTTTTATTGGCAATCTTCCTGCCGGTTTTTCATTTATAATTGAAATGTCCATATCACCATAAACCGTCATAGATAATGTACGTGGTATTGGGGTTGCAGATAATGCCAACATATCTGGATTGTTCCCTTTGGTTCGCATAGCAGTTCTTTGTTCCACACCAAATCGATGTTGTTCATCAATTATCACCAATCCCAAATCTTTGTATTCTACATCGGCTGAAAAAAGCGCATGTGTTCCAATTGCGATTTTTGTTCGACCAGATTTTAATGAAATTAATTTTTCACGACGTGCAACACCTTTGTCACGACCGGTTAAGACTTCGCACACCAAACCCAATTTGTCGCACATAGGTTTTATCTTTGCGAAATGTTGTTGTGCCAAAGTATCAGTTGGTGCCAATAAAACACTTTGTGCGCCGGTTTCTGCCATTTTAACAGCAGCAGCCATCGCCACCATAGTTTTGCCAGAACCCACATCACCTTGGACAAGGCGCATCATAGGAATCGGTTTTGTGAAATCGTCAAATATTTCATCAATCGTTTGTTGTTGGGCATTTGTTAATTGAAATGGCAATATAGAATAAAATTTATCTATTAAATCATATTTTTTTGCACGCAACTGGCGTGTGTTAATTTTAGCTCTACGCAGAGCCCGGTTAATAGCAATCGCACTTTGGTGGGCAAATAATTCACAATATGCCAACTTTGCCATATAAGTGCTGTTTGGCATTAAATCATCGTTGCTTTCTGGAAAGTGCACATGTTCCAGTGCGTCCAAAAATTCCAGCATATTTTCACTGGTATTATTCGCATTAAATTTTTCACGAATAATTTTGAAAATTTGATCACGCACATTTGAAAAAGTTTTTTGCGTTAACCCTTCGCCAGATGGGTATATTGCCTGGTTAGTTGGAATTTTTGATGCGTTTTCTGGTGTTTCAATAAAATCAGGATGATTTATAATTGCACCATCACGATTTGATAAATCCAATTTACCACTGACAATTCGCCATTGACCGATTGGCAATTTTTCGGTCCAATAATCCAAATAATTTACATTAAAAAATTGTATCGTTAATGGCGCAGCAAATTTATCAGCACATACAATTTGTGTAGGTCTGCGACGACCCTTAAACACACCGCCACGTTTATGAGATTTTACCATCACGGAAATCGTAATCGTATCACCAACTTTTGCATTTACCACAGAATCCAATATTTCACGTGGACGAACATATGACGGTATATGCAACAAAAAATCCAATACACGTCGTCCGCCCAAAACATCATTGAACTTTGATGCCAATACAGGCCCCACACCATGAATAAATTGCAAATCATTATTAAAAAAATCAAAAACTTCTTTGTCCATGTTATGAACTTAGCAAATTTTTATAAATTATTCCAACAAAAAAACAGGTGCAAATTGCACCTGTTTTTTCCAAATGAGCAATTATCTTTGTTTTGCATTTGCAAATGAATAATCCATTTTCAAATGATCTGCATTATAATTTCCGTTCATGATTGCGATAGTATCTTCGACGATAACCAATTCTTCGTTTGTTGCAATCATAAAGATTTTAACTTTGGAATCTGGTGTACTGATAACCGCCTGGTCAACACCTTTGCGGGCAAGGGCATTTTTGTTTGCTTCCTTGTCCAATTTTACACCCAATTCTTCCAAACCTTCGCAGAATTTTTCACGCAAGAAATCGTCGTTTTCACCAACACCCGCCGTAAACACGATTGCATCAGTATGTCCCAATTCTGCCATAAATGCACCGATGTATTTTTTAACAGTGTGCACTTCCATATCAATTGCCAATTTGCATAATGGATTTTCGTCTTTGTTTGCTTCTACATCACGACGGTCAGCAAAACATTGTGTAATACCCATCAAGCCAGAATCTTTATTCAAATGTTTTGTCATTTGTTCCGGTGTTAATTTTAATTGTTCCATAACATACAACATAGCCGCCGCATCAACATCGCCCGGACGTGTTCCCATAACCAAACCGGCTGTGGGTGTCATACCCAAAGTAGTATCAACCGCACGACCATTTTTAATCGCAACGCCCGATGCGCCAGAACCAATATGCATAGTGATTAAATTGCATTGATCAGCCGGTTTGCCAAGCATTACTGCCGCACGTTTAGAAACATATAAATGGGATGTTCCGTGAAAACCATAACGACGGATGCCTAAATTTTTATACCATGCTTCTGGAATCGCATAACGATAAGAATGTTCCGGCATAGTTTGTAAAAATGCAGTATCAAACACCGCAACTTGTTTTGCATTTGGTAACATTTGACGTGCGCTTTCGATTCCCATTAATGATGCAGGAATATGCAAAGGCATCAAATCTTTCCATTCTGCAACAGCACGCATAACTTCGTCATTAATTTCCACAGACGAAGCGAATTTAGCGCCGCCCATAACAACACGATGACCGACACCACCAATTTCATTCATGTCAACAGACGCATCACGCAACATGCCCATAACAACGCCCAATGCATCATTATGATTTTTCATAGAAACGACTTTTTTATCTTTTGTTCCATCTGGATATTTTTGGGTAATAAAAGAATCATCCAAACCGATTTTTTCAACGTTTCCACCGACGACGACTTTTTTACTGTCCGCATCAAACACCTGGTATTTCAGGGATGAAGACCCACAATTCAAAGCAAGTATGTACATATTAAATCCTTTCTTATACAATTAAGTTTTTTCACCGCCATACAATAGCAAATGATTTTTCACGTTTCAATATTAAAATTTTATAAAAAACAGAGAACAACATCGCCAGCTTAACCCGCATTTTATATCAAAAAATCAAGCCGTTCGAAGTGTGCCATAATTTCTTAGATATGTATCTGCAATATGTTTTGCACGGGATTGTTTTACGGGTGCACCGGCTATGATTTTGGTTTCATCCTTGAACATGGCATCACGTTTTAATTTCATACTGCCCAATGTGAAAGCATGGGTTTTACCGACAGATTCTAACATATCCCAATATGCTATTAATTCTCTAAAAGGGTCTTTTTCTGGGGCTGCAGCACGAGTAGATTGACGTGCACTTATATTGGCTAATTCTATGGTCGCATTATTATTATCCATCACAGATTTGTTGTATAAATCAATATCTTTTTGTAATGCATCTTTTGCAGGACCATCAGGCATTCCGCCCAATGCTGCTGTTTCAGCAGCAATTGTTGCGGCATCAATAACATGCCCAGAAGCACCATGCCCCGCTGCCAATTCTGCTAAATCATTTGTTGCTTTGTTTTGTGTTTTTGTTAACGTTGCGTGTATACCTTCTTCGTTCCAATGTTTATGTGCGTTGCTTAATACTTTGTTTTTTCTTAAATCATCACCAATTTTTGTACGTCGGTGTTGAATAAAATTATGAATCCCTGTTGCGGCAAGCCCCAACCCACGTATAGCCAGACCGGTAGTCTTATCTATGGCTTTGGTAACGAATTGGATTCCTTCGTTATTTTTGTTCCATGATAATTTTTCGTCTGACAAAACAGACATATCTTTTGTTGCTTCACGCAAAGCACCTAATGTTCGGCTGCAAGATAATCCGTATTTAGCAACAGATAATACTTCCAAAGCGGTTTTTGCTTCGTCGATTTTATTTTGTTCAACCGCCTCGGCAATCACAGCAGATACAAGATTGCGCATTTGTTTCCCATTACGCAAAGCGCCTTCTACTGCTTTGCCCATACCAGCAGTTTTTAAATTTTCAATGGTTTCAGCAAACCATTTAAAATGAGAAGTTGATGTTGAACTTGATTTCAAATTTTTTAAAACATCATCTTTTTTGGACAGTATACCTTCCAATCCATCTGTCGATTTCAGTTTTGCTTTGTCAAAAGCTTTGATAATATTTTGTGACCAAGGACTGAAATATAAACGTGTTCCACGGCTTGGATTTGTAAATCTGCGAAGATGGTTTTCATAAGTATCATTTTTCCAATCTTCAAATCTTTGTTTCCAGTTTTTAGAATCAGGGTATTTTTCCGGGATAAAATCTTTGGAATCTTTGTTTGTATAATCAGTTTGTGCAACAGCCGCTTTGATTTGGTCGCCAATGATTGGTTCTGATTCTGCCAGGAATTTTTCAAGAATTTTAGAGTTTTTTGGATCCAATAATTCACTGAAAATATTCGAATGTTTTGATTTAAAATCATCTATACGACTTCCAACAAGTGGCGGTGCATAAACAGTTGGTGCAACAAACCATCTGGAAAAATCTGTACCCATTGGCAAAGTAGTAAAATCTATCGCTGGTGCTAGGGTACCTGTTGGTGTAAGACCTAATCCACTGGGCCAATAACCAGGAATTGCGCCACCGGCTGGTCCATAGCTTTCAATATAACCCACCACGTTAAAAAGATTTTTTCTAAAATTATCATCTGTGTTATATTTTTTTGTTGCCAATCCATTTAGCAAATTGTCATATGTAAATCCTGTTAAATCTTTTGAAACAACACCCTGGGTTTCAAAAATGGTTTTTAATTGGCCACGATGAGCGGTAAGAAAAGAAAGCAAAGAATCAGGTGCATCAGTTAATTTATCTTCTACTGCAGGGTCTGCTTTATCTTGGTCAAACAACTTATCCGAACCAAACCATTTGGCAATAAAATCTTTTGTTTTTTTATCGTATCCTCCGTCAAAACCAACCTTTGGATTTTTTGATTTGTTCATACGTTGCAATGTTTTTTGAAAAGCAGAATATAACTTTTTCCATTCATCATTTGTTAACTGATGATCATTTGTGACCCCCGCAACACCAGGACTAACAAAATCTGGCAACAAGCCACCGACATAACGTTTGTTCCATTCTTTCATATGACCCTGGAAATCTTCGTTTTTTGCATATTCATCAAAACGTGCACGAACTTCTGGTGACATTAAATCAAAATGCAGTTGTGCCAAATAATCAAACAGTTTATTTTCAAATGAAATCGCCATCGTACCATCTCTTGGTTGTGTGGGTATCGTCCACCCCACTAATTATATCATTTTTTATCTTGGAATTCAAGGGATTCAGGGTTTTTTAATGGGCTTTTGTTCCTGTGGGCAAAATTGTGTTGATTGATATATAATTTTATTATGAAATTAAGACATTTTATTTTAAAAGCTATCCCGTATGTTCTGTCTATCGCTGGTGGGGTTTTTGTTTTTGATTTTTCA
>CAMVPZ010000037.1 GCA_947169505.1 uncultured Pseudomonadota bacterium | reverse complement strand
ATTTGATGTTCATACGGCCAAATGCCTGATACGGTCCCGGCAATTTACCATCCAAATAACCCAACAATAATGTTCCGGTTGGTAATATAATCGTCCGTCCGTCATCGGAATAAACGTTTCTGTCAACTGTTGCACGAACAGGGACACTGTAATTTTTTTTGGGATCGCAATCTTGACCGGCTTTGTTGCAGCCATAAACACTTGGGTCGGCACGAACCTCTGAAACAATGGTTGCAGGTATCGGTTTAAATTGACGCAATATAAATGTTCTGTCATAAGGCATTGAAGAAGAAACAAATTCGCCAACTTTCGCAGAGCCCATCAATTTTTCTTTTGTTGGTAAATCTTTTTCATCCCGATTGAATTTTTTGTTATCGTTTGAGGTGTTCGAACTCCATTGTGCATCGTCACCCCATTGACCACTGTTTGAACGTGCAATTTGTGAGCCAGACAAACTCGGCATAGACAATTTTGGAACCTTTAAATTTCTTTCACGAACATTTCTGTATCCAATATGATCAGAATCTGTCCCGATTTTCGTTCCGTCTTTTAATGAAGTAATAATACCCGTTGTCATATCATATTTGCCGGTTGGATTTGAACAATCTTTGTCAGTCAATGGATAAAAATAATTCGCACCACGTTCGGGTTTTATCCAACCAATTTGACGACCAGATGTATCATACCCCGGTATTGCAAATTCAGAACATTTTTTTGGTGGCACAACCGGTTTAATTTCTGGTTCTTGTTTAATAGGATTCGGTACAGCAATTTGCTTTATTTCACGTACCGGTTCTGGTTCTGGTTCGTCATCAAATATTTCTTCGAATTCATCATCAACGAATTCTGGTTCTTCTGGTTCTGACTCAGGTTCAATAACCGGTTCCGGTTCTTTGTATGAATTAAACATAACCGGAATTTCAGCCGTGTGAATCATGTCTTCTTGACCCTCAGCATGCCAAGTAATTGTAAGGCTTGTTTGGGAATTATTTTGCACTTTGGTTGGTAAATATATTACTTTGATTGTGCAAGAATCAGTCAAACCATAAGAACAATCGTTTGGCGTTTTAAAACCATCCAAAGGTATTTTGACACTGTCAATAATGATTTGAGCACTGGCAGAAACATCAATAGATTTATTTGCAGAATCCCCAACTTTTACATCTTTGAATTCGATGTGCGATGGATTAAATGTTAAATCTATTTGTTTGTTCACCTCCTTAACAGATTTTTCGTTGCTGGATTTATTCGTTAACAACAAAGTCAATAATATAACAACGATTAAAAAAGCAACACCCAACAACAACCATTGAATGTGTTTTGGTGTGTTGCTGCGAAAATCTTCAAAATTTTCTTTGATATCTGCCATGTTATTTTATTGTATCCTGACTACGTGGCAACTTGCACCACTGAATTTTAACAATTGATCACATAATTTTTGTGCAGTATCGATATCAGCCAATGGGCCGATACGCAAACGATACAAACGTGCTGTTGCAGAGTCTGCACCCAATTCACCAACACCTTGTTCGTCTACTGCGAAAAATACACTGTTTTTATATGGGGTTAAAACACCAACACCATCATCACCACTGAATTTCGCCAATAATTCAGTCCAATAATCATTCAGTGCTTTGACCGAAGTATCAGATTTTAATTCAACCGCAACACCTGTTTGATTGCTGGTAATAAGAGGGATGTTTGATTGTGGTAAATAAGATCCCGCTGTTGGATGTGTTGCAGGAATCATGTTTGCGCCACCGCCCATATCACCAGAACCATATATCACAGCATTCGGTTGATTATAAACAAACGTCGGTGTCGTTGTATAATTATTATAATTTGCATTTATTGCGTATTGTTCATCACTGTATGCCATGGCATTCAAAGATTGATTGGCCATCAAAGATTGTGCAACATTTGCTTCGGCCAAAGCCATAACAGATGCAGTATCTGCAATCAAGAATGGTTTTTCACGTTTCTTTATACATACGATTCGTTGTCCGCTGCGTAAAACCATATCGCCAACAGCTTCGACAATCAATAAACGACCATCTTCACCGTCTGTACGGAAGCTGACCGGGCTTTCGCCACCTTCAACCAACAACGATACAACAGGACGTTGAGTCATGGAAATTACTTTGTCGCCAAAATCGATATAAGTAAATATTCTGTCACGCCAAACACGTTCTGGGGCGATAACATAATCATCAGGATTTGGAACAAAGATATCCAAATCAAAACGGAATTCAGACGGATCAATTTTCATAGTCTTTATCCAACCATAATCTTCGCCATCAACACCAATCGTAGACGTTTGTGGTGCGTTTTTTGTGAATACAGAATTCATACTGCCCGTGGTTGTTCCACCATTTGATATAACGACATTTGCGCCAGAACCCGCAGATATATCAACCTGGGAATAAGTGATTTCGCCAGAATTCATAGGATACGCACGAAGATAGAATATGTAAGTATTACCAGATTGACCAGTCACAATCATATTTGTATCATTGCCCATATTTGACGAAGTTGGGGTTATATACATAGATTGACCACCGACTTTGCCATCAAAAGAAAATAACGAATCATCACCAAAAACAACGTCAGCAATTTTTTCACCATTTGGCAATGTGACCAAAGTCGCCATTCCAGAACGTGTTTTTATTGGTAATACAGTACCCGTTGACCAAGTTAAATTTGCATAACCAGGTTTCGTAGAACCCGATGTCATATTAACATTTGGATTGTCCCATGCTTCTTGATAAGCAATCGCTGGAAATGCACAGCATAAAACAGCCAACAAAGAAATGTTCATTTTGCAAAATTTTAAAAAAGTCATGTTTTATCTTCCTTTCCTTAAATAAAAAACAGTTTCAGTTTTGGTATAAAATCAGGTCTTTTGCATTCAAAGGATCACCTTCGCCTTCTATAACAGTATAGCCAACAACACGAATTCCAAGCGGGTTATTGCGCAATTTGTTCAGGTTTTCTAATGTGTCGGACGCATTTTTGCCCAAAACAGATTGTATTCTTAATCGTATCTTATAATTTTTTTGTACGGTCTGTCCACCAATATTTTTACAAATCCACATAAAGTTTGTGACGTATTCATCATAGTCCGTTTTAGAAGCAGTTTTATCCACATCAATGAAATTCACAAGGCATGAAAGCATTGGTGGTCTGTCGCTTAAAGTATATTCTTTGTACAATTCAGTTTTGGTCAATGCAGAATAGACTTTTTCGCTTGACCAATTTCTTATTATACTGGTCCAATTTGTGCGGGTAAGCACAGCATTCGTGTCCAAAGTATTCCGTGTGATAATATATTCACGAACAAAGCCTTTTTCATAATTTTCAATCGCCTGTTCATTGGTGGAATCTGGCACCAAAGGCTCAATTACCGTATTGATTGGGCGATTATTAGTCAATAAAAAGAAAACTTGGGGTCTTTCCAAAGGTATCATTTTATACAAAGTGACCACCAATGCCGCCAACACCACAATCGATGTTGCCAACACAAATGTCATGATTCTTGACATCAAAACCGGCGGTTGTACCATCTTTGCCACGCAAACTCCCACATTATGTATTTTGATTCTAGACAATTTTATTTGGCCAGCGCAAGTAAAAAATACAAATTTCATAAAAATGTGTTAAAAAGGACATTTATTTTTTTGCTTGCTATAATTTTTTTTAAACATTATAATATTTCCGCTTGATTTTTAATAAAGGTGTGCTATGCTTCCAGCAATAATGGCGGAGTATGGGCGTTTTGTTGGGATTGGTATGCTGAAAAGATTGTTAAAAGGGGCTTAGTTCAACGGTAGAATATCGGTCTCCAAAACCGCGGATGAGGGTTCGATTCCTTCAGCCCCTGCCAGAAAAACAAGATTGATTAAGGTAAGAAAAACCGGAAAAAACATGAAAAAAATAATTGAATTTATCAAATCAGTACGCAGCGAATGGTTCAAAATTGTTTGGCCAACACGTGATACAGTTATTCATACTACTATAATGATATTGGTGTTTTCGGGTCTTGCCGCATTGTTCTTTTTTATCATAGACAGTATTTTGAATGCTTTGGTGAACTGGATTTTCTAAATAATAAAAGGAATGCAGTATGGAAGAAAAAATGCAGTGGTTTGTTGTAAATGTTCATACATCTTGTGAAGACAAAGTTGCACGTGAATTGCGTGAACAAATCGATAAACGTAAATTAAATGCTTATTTTGGAGAGATTTTGGTTCCAACACGTGAAGTTTCTGAAATCAAGGCTGGAAAACGTGTAAAAACAGAAAAGAAATTTTTCCCGGGTTATATCGTTGTTCAAATGGTTATGAATAACGAAACGTTTTCTTTGGTTAAATTGATGCCCCAAGTTGTTATGTTTTTGGGTCAAAAAGTTAAAAATCAGTCTAAGCCAATTCCTATCAGTGAAGCCGAAGCACGTCGCCTGTTGAAACAAGTTGAAGAAGGTTCTGTTGTCACAGAAGACACTGTTTATGAAGAAGGTCAAGAAGTACATGTTATCGATGGACCTTTTGCGAATTTCAATGGTGTTGCGTCGAATGTTGATAATGTAAAACAGAAAATGACGGTGACAATACTTGTATTTGGTCGTGAAACCAGTGTTGAGTTGGATTTTACCCAAGTTGAAAAGATTTAACCCAATGGGTTGGATAAAAACGTGGTAGATGCGCCACATCGCACCACAACACTAACCAGATGTTTGAAAAAAGACATCGCAAAAAGAATGGAGTGAAAAAATGGCAAAAAAAGAATTAAAAGGGATTGTTAAATTGGTTGTCCCTGCCAAACAAGCAAATCCTGCGCCTCCAATTGGGCCTGCGCTGGGTGCTGCTGGTGTTAATATCGCAGAATTCTGCAAACAATTTAACGACAAAACAGCTGATAAAGAACCTGGAATGCCAATTCCTTGTATAATCACTGTTTATACAGACCGCAGTTTCGAATTTATCATGAAATTGCCACCTGTGTCGTATTATATTAAAAAAGCATTGAAATTGAAAATTGGTTCTCATAAACCAGGTCGTGATTTTGTTGGAACTATCACAAAAGCACAAATTGAAGAAATTGCAAAAAACAAAATGCCTGATTTGAATTGTTCTACCATTGAATCTGCGTGCAATATTGTTGCGGGTCAATGCCGTTCTATGGGCGTAAAGGTGGAGGACTAAGTCATGAAAGTTACAAAAAGAAGAAAAACTTGGTCCACATTGGATTCTAAGAAAGTTTACACATTAAACGAAGCAATCGAAACATTGCGTGGTTTTTGTTCTTCTAAATTTGATGAAAGTTTGGAAATTGCAATTAAATTGGGTATCGATGTGACCAAAGCAGATCAAAACATTCGTGGAATGTTGTCTTTGCCAAATGGTACCGGTAAAAAAGTCCGTGTTGCTGTGTTCACAGTTAATTCCCAAGAAGATGCAAAAAAAGCCGGTGCTGATGTTGTCGGTGGTGAAGAATTGATTGACAAAGTTGCAAATGGATTTTTGGAATTTGATCGTGTTATCGCAACACCTGATATGATGCCAAAAATGTCCAAGGTTGCACGTGTTTTGGGACCAAAAGGTTTAATGCCTAACCCAAAATTGGGAACTGTCACAAATAACGTAGCAGAAGCAATTGCAAATGCAAAAGCAGGACAAATTGAATATCGTGCTGAAAAGAAAGGTATCATCCATGCCGGTATTGGTAAAATGTCTTTTGCAACTGACAAATTGGTTGAAAACGCAAATGCGTTGATTGAACAATTGAAAAAAGTTAAACCTGCGTCCGCCAAAGGTCAATATATTTTGGGATGCAGTGTTGCTACAACCCAGGGCCCAGGGCTTAAGGTTGAAGTAAAATAATTTATGGTGGGGCAACCCACCATAACAACGGATTTCTGTCCAAGACTGATGGTGTGAAGAAAATCACTTAATTTCCATCATAGACAAAGAAAAATTCTTTGGGGCAGGAAACGAAGCCCCACCGGTGGAAAAACCACAGATGGAAAGTTTAACAAAAGAAGCTTAAAAGGATATATAAAGATGAGACGCGAAGAAAAATCAGATTTGATTTCAGCGTTGCAGTCGTCCTTGAAAGAAGCAGACGGTGTTTTCGTCGTTGAAAACCATGGTTTAACAGTGCAAGAAATGGAAAGTTTGCGTAATGAATTACGTCCATTGGTTTCCGTTTTCAAAGTTGTTAAAAACCGTTTGATGAAATTGGCATTAAAAGACACCAATTTCGAAGCTGTATCTGAATTGATGAAACGTCCAACAGCGGTTGCAGTTGCAACAGATGCGTTGGCGGTCACAAAGGTTTTGGCAAAATTTGCCGAAGATCATCAAAAACTGACAATTGTCGGTGGAAAAATGGATGCAGAACTTCTGGATGTGAACGGCATAGTGCAATTATCCAAGCTTCCATCTTTGCTGGAAATTCGTGGTACTATCGCACGTATATTGATAGAACCTGCATCACGTCTTGCACGTGTTTCGGCTGAGTATGGAAAAAAACAAAATTAATAAAAACTCAATAAGGAGTAAGAAATGGCAGATATTCAAAAATTAGTTGAAGAATTGTCAAAATTGACTGTCCAAGAAGCAGTCGAATTATCAAAAGCGTTGGAAGAAACATGGGGCGTAAGTGCTGCCGCTGCTGTTGCAGTTGCTGCTGGTCCTGCTGCTGGCGCTGCAGCTGAAGAAAAAACAGAATTTGATGTTGTTTTGGCAGATGCTGGTGCAAACAAATTGGCTGTTATCAAGGCTGTTAAAGACATCACAGGTTTGGGTTTAGGCGAAGCAAAAGCTTTGGTTGAATCTGCACCAAAAGCTGTTAAAGAAGCAGTTGCAAAAGATGAAGCTGAAAAAATGAAAGCGACACTTGAAGCAGCTGGTGCAAAAGTAGAAATGAAATAATTTTTACTTTGCGGAATCGTCAAGATTCCAAAAATTAGATTGCATTTTATGCAATTTCGCCGCCCGCCAGGAATGTAAAATTCTATGGCGGGCACACAGGCGTAAAAAGGTTAAACACTTTTTTCGTTTGCAAAATAAAAAAACAGAAGAAATAAAAGGATTCAGAAAATGGCAGTTATCCAGAAACTTAGAAAATCTTTTGGTAAAAGTTTTTTGCAAACTCCGCTTCCTGATTTGGTTGAAATTCAGTACAATTCTTACAGAGACTTTTTACAGGCTGACGTTGCCCCAGAAAACAGAAAAAATATGGGGTTGCAAAACGTTTTCAAATCTATGTTCCCAATTAAAGATTATGCGGGTATCGCAGATTTGGAATTTATTGAATATACTTTGGATAAACCTGTATATAATGTCCAAGAATGTATGCTGCGTAATTTAACATATTCCAGCAAACTGAAATTGAAGCTGAGATTGATATTATGGGATATTGCAGAAGATGGAAAAAAATCTTTGCGTGATATCAAAGAACAAGAAATATTTATGGGCGAAGTTCCGTTGATGACGGAACGTGGAAGTTTTATCGCCGCTGGTGTGGAACGTGTTGTTGTATCTCAAATGCACCGTGCCCAAGGTGTTGTGTTTGGTACAACCAAAGAATCCAAAATTGCTGGAAATCCAGAAACATACACTGGTCGTATAATCCCAGAACATGGTTCATGGATTGATTTTGAAGAATCCAAAGGAATTATTTATGTTCGTATAGATCGCAGACGTAAAATACCTGCAACAGTTTTGTTGCGTTGTTTACCGGCTGCAAGCGACGAAAAGAAATTCGAAGCAGACCCACGTAAACCTGGTATTGTCGGTATGAGTGCCGAAGAAATTTTGTCTGTATTTTATAAACAAATTCCATTGTCTTTTGATGGTAAATTATGGGTTGGAAATACAAACGTTTTCGAAGGTCTGGAAAAATATCGTTTGAATTATGATTTGATTAATCCAAAAGATAAAAAAGTTTTGGCAAGCAAAGGCGACCGTTTGAATGCAAAACGTTTGTCAAAAATAGTTGCTGCATCCAAACAATTTGGTGTCGAACGTGATTCTTTGATTGGTGAATATTTATTCAGCGCTGTTAAAAATGGTGACGAAGTTTTATTCCCAGAAGGTACAGAAATCACAGAAGAAGTATTAAATGAATTGGAAAAATTGG
>CAMVPZ010000036.1 GCA_947169505.1 uncultured Pseudomonadota bacterium | reverse complement strand
TGCAAAAAAATCGCCGTATCGAATTAAAATTAACAAATAGATAAAGTAAAAATAAAACTGTTAAAAAAGTCTTTTTTGTGATAAAATATGAACATCATGAAAAAGACTTTTTTTATTTTTTTCAGTGTGTTGGTTATTGTTCCTGTTGCATATGCAAAATTGTCTGCACAAAAATTTCCTGGAACAATAAATGATATATCTTTCACCAGTCGTGTTGAAAACTTGGCCGATGGGTATAAACCTTTTTTGGATAAAAAGGCTTATCAAGAATTGAACATTGTACCGGGTGAAGAAATTTACACAGACCATATGATTGCAGTTTTGGAAAACGAAATCGAACAACAAAAACAAGACGCACAAACAATGAATATTTTCGAATATTGCGCAAAGCATCCTAACGATTCAGAAAGATGTTCACAATTAACAACCGCTGAATCCAACCAATATTTTGTATCGCCATATAATGGTTATACAATTGGTGGTGGCCCTGTAATTGAAAACAATATTGTGACAGGTGGTTCTTGCTATCCGGCTGACCACGACAGACATTTCACAAATAAAGTTTTAACAACTGGAAAATATGAAAAACTTTACCCTGCCCTGGAAAAAGGTTTAATAACCGTATTTCGTAAAGAAGGTGGATGTGGAACAATAAAAAATGATCCATGCGGATACACGTGTTATGGAATCGGTTCTTCCCCAAAATGCACAGGTATTGTTGTTCATTCTCGTGCAGAAGCAGAAGAAGTTTATCACGACAGGTATTGGAAAAAATATAAAATCGATCAATTACCAGACGTAATCAGCACCGATATATTTATTGCAGGCATGGCCAGTGGCCCAACAACTGCATTATCTCAATTCCGGGGATTTTTGGGTTTGTCAAAAAAAACATCTTCTGTGGATGAAGAACTGATTAATGCTGTCAAAAATTATCATGGTGATATACACAACGATTGGATTAATTTCAGGGATGAATTTTTACAAAAAGTTGCGCAACAACGATATGACGGTTCTGTAAGTCGTGGATATAAAAATGCAATTGAAATCAAAAGAAAAAACGGTTGCCATGTACGACCTGAAAAACCTTTGTACCGTCAATAAATAAAAAAAATTAAAAATGTACTTGTTTATTTTTGATAAAAAATTTAAAATACAAACATGTGGAAAGGAATATCTTTTTTTGCAATATTATTGACAATCTCCAATGCATTTGGGGCTGCTAATTATATACCTAAGCGGTTTAACACCGTCACATCTCATGACGATGTTTATCCGTACAGGTTAAACAACACACAACAAACCACAAAAAAAACATCAAACACAATAAATACAACATCGGTTGCACCGGTTGGGAAACGTGGAATTGTTAAAAGAACAACAAATGCACGTGCGGCAACAACGAACATAAATTCAAATACATCTGATCGTCGTGTTGTTCCACGAACAAACACAATAACCACAGTACGTGCGGCAAACAATACAACATTGAATTCCCGCACAACAGATGGTCGCACAAAACAAAATGTGGTTCAACGTTCTGCCCCGATTGTTCGGGTACGAAACACAAATTCTGCACGCACCACATCTGATTATACATCAACAGAAAAGGTTTCCGCAAAACGCTGTTTTGCAGATTACAAGGAATGCATGGAAATGTATTGTCAACATGAAGATACCCCATATAATCGTTGTTATTGCAGTTCAAAACTTTCACAAATTGATTCAAAATATCAAAATAAAATTGATGAATTAATCCAAGAAATCGTGCGTTTGCAATACAGTTCTGACACAACCAGCGAAGACATCAAAGAATATTGGGACAAAACTGTTGGTATTTATACACAAACAAATCCATGGGTAAATATAGATAACGCATTAAACATCGAATGGCCTGATGCGGAAAGTCGTGTTCGTGGACAAAACGCATTTAATACCGGACATGAATATTGTGTAAAGAATTTACACGCATGTTCTTATATGTCATCTAATATGCGAAACGCATACAAATCTGAAATTGCACGTGATTGCGATACATATGAAAAAAGCCTTCAAAAAATTCAAATGGCTGCAGAAAGTGTCATACAAACTTACAAAGATTAATCATTAAAAATTTCACATTTTAAATTATGTTCGTAAATATTACGTGCTAAATCATCGCTTATATTTTCCCAATCTGTTGCATGACCATATATAATATCACAATCATAAATCGCTTTGGTCTTGGATGGTGTATTTATCGCACAAGATGCGACGAATATCACGCACACCAGTTTTATATACTTTTTCATGAATATCCTTTTTGGTTTGAATAAAAAAATCTTGAACATTTTCGCTTTCCTGCAAATTCTGTATTCGACATTTTGCATCTGCGATATTAAAACCATAAAAATAAGCACCAAAAACAATGATGCTTAATAACACAATAAAATATAATTTTGTCATTTTATCACCATTAAAAAACCGCCATTTCGGCGGTCTTTTTTACTATTGATTCATCGAAGCAAAAAAATCATCATTAGTTTTAGTTAATCTTAATTTATCCAACAAAAATTCCATTGCTTCCAATGTTCCCATAGGATTAATTATACGACGCAAAACATACATTTTGGATAATGTATCTTTTGGAACCAATAAATCTTCTTTACGTGTTCCAGATTTTGTAATATCAATCGCAGGATATACACGTTTATCAGATAACTTTCTGTCCAAAATGATTTCGCTGTTGCCTGTGCCTTTGAATTCTTCGAAAACAACTTCGTCCATCTTGGAACCTGTATCTATCAAAGCCGTAGCGATAATTGTCAACGAGCCACCTTCTTCGATATTACGTGCCGCACCAAAGAAACGCTTTGGTCTTTGTAAAGCATATGCGTCAACACCACCAGTTAAAACTTTACCACTGGATGGAACAACAGTATTATATGCACGCCCCAAACGTGTGATAGAATCCAATAAAATCACAACATCTTGACCTGCTTCGACCAAACGTTTTGCTTTTTCAATAACCATTTCAGCAACCTGGATATGACGAGTTGCAGGTTCATCAAACGTAGACGAAATAACTTCGCCACGAACACTGCGTTGCATATCTGTCACTTCTTCCGGACGTTCATCAATCAACAAAACAATCAATTTTACATCTGGATAATTTGTAGCAATTGAATGAGCAATATTTTGCAACATTATCGTTTTACCGGTTCTTGGTGGTGCAACAATCAAAGAACGTTGACCCTTACCTGTTGGTGAAATCAAATCGATAACACGTGCAGACAAATTGCGCCCTTTGTCTGTATCATCTGGCACTTCCATTTTTAATTTTTCATCTGGATAAAGCGGTGTCATATCATCAAAAGAAATACGATGACGCAATTTTTCAGGATTATCCCCATTTACACGTTCAATCGTTTCCAAAGCGAAATAACGTTCAGATTCATTTTGTGGTGCTTGGATTTGACCTTCGACATAATCACCAGTTTTCAAACCATATTTTTTGATTAAATTTGGCGACACATATAAATCATCAGGTCCCGCCAAATAATTACTTTCCGGGGCACGTAAAACACCGAACCCATCTGCCATGCGTTCCAAAACCCCATCACCAATCAAAGTGATAGATTTATCTGCCGCATATACACGCATAACAGCAAAACGCAATTGTTGTACATTTAATTGCGCAGGATTTTCAATCCCCATATCTTCAGCCATCTTCAACAATTGTTGAGGAGACTTTGTCTTTAATTCATTTACATGCATAAAAAAACCTTTTTGTGGAAACAGCAAACGAAGAATTCCGCCGCTTTGATACATTGTATTATAATAAAAAACTCAAAAAAAGTCAAGACTATAAATCAAGTGGCCCAAAATCGGGCCACAAAATTTTACATTTCATCAATACCGCCGCTCTTTTCTTGAAAGCCCCCAAAAATATTCACATCTCTTTCACGTAATCTTTCAGCAATATCAACTTTGACACGATTTACGGCCGCATTCATCTTTAATGTCTTTTTCGCATTATCAAAATTATTACTCATTTTATCACCTTTTACGATTTTATCTCTCTTAATTATCGCTGATATTATACCAAAAAAACTTTTTTGTCAAGTATTTTTTAGTATCATCCTATACCTATCTTACCTATCACATTCTTGACAATCATCAATTTCTTCGATTTTTTCAACGACAATTGGTTCTTGTTTTGGTTGTTCTAAATATTGCACCTCTTTAACAACACGTACCCGGCGATTTTCAGCATTTGGCGTGTTATTTGGTGTTGGAACTTTCAAATCTTCTTCGCCCGCAGACACAGCAATAATTTGTGATGCAGGTATACCATATTCAATCAACATTTTCTGTACAGCTTCTGCCCGACGACCACCCAAGGCATAATTGTACGCAGCAGATCCGGCAGTATCAGTATGTCCAACCACAGAAACTTTGACATTCTTATTTGCCTGGGTCGTAGCCGCCAACTGTTTTATTATGTTGTCATATTCAGGCTTTATCATCGCTTTATCAAAATCAAATCTTATTTCAAAGATTTCTTCCATTATACGTTGTCTTGGTTCCAATGGAATTTGTTGTACTTTGATAACAGTTTTATCTGTTCTTGATTTCGATGGTGCCCCCAAAATAATCGGTGTTGGTGCAGGCGCACTCTGTGCCTGTTGTGGTGTTGACACATGTACAGAAACCGGCACATTCACAGGTGTAGGTTCCCCAGGTTCTGCCAATCCATCCAATCTGGCATTAATAGCCGCCAATTCTTTACGCAATTCAACCATCAAATCTATGAATTCTTCACGTGAAACATAACCTTCGTGTTCATGATATTCGACACCTTCTGTCAAAGAACACTGATTGCAAACTTCACATGTTTCACTTTCTGTTTTTCCGGCAGAACATGCGGCGCATTCTTCACATGGATTATTATAGTTTTCCGTATTATTTACAGTTTCATCACCACCATATATATTTTGTGTAAAAACTATTGGGTTTTGTTGTGATTGTTGCTTTTGTGGTGCAACCATTGGTACAGGCACAGTTTGAACCAAAGCCGGTGGAACATTTACATTATTAACAATAACGACACCATCACGAGTTCTGGCCGCCCCAGCCATTGAATTCAAACGACGTGTTTCCGGATAATATCTTTCTTCAACAGGCTTTTCAGCAATTGGCATAACATTTTCAGATTTAACATGCGTTGGTTCAACAACACGACCACCATCACAATCTATTAATGCCTGCATAGTCGCTTTGAATCGTTTTTCACATTCCCGAGCAGTAGCATTTTGCCCACTGGATGCCGCAGAAATCCAACAATCAAATTTTGCCTGGGCTTCTGCCGCCAATTGTGGTTGAGAAAGCGCAGCATCGTTTTTTAATTCATCAATTAAATCATTATATGCGGTATATATTTCAAACCGTTCGCCTTCGTCACGAATTCTCCAATTATCCAAACTTTCTGGATATGGGGTTTCACCAGAAAAAGCCCCAACAGCCTTTTGTGCAAACAATTCTGCAATTTCGGGATATCCACTGGTTCTGGCATTATAAAGAGCATACGAACGATAATTCATTGCCAATTGATTAAGGAAAGATTCTTGGTGTGGCGCATCATTAACATTTAAACCTTCGACATAATCCACAGTTGGTGTGTTGTACCCCATTTCATCCATATTTCCAGTTCCGGCACATCCAGCCAATACAGCACACACAGCCAAAAATGACAAATGCATACGACATATATTTTTCATGTTTATTTCCTTTCCTTGAACTAATATCACAACAATTATACAGATTTTTCAAAATCTAGTAAAGCGAAAAAATAAAACGAAAACAATTTTTATTTATCTAAAACCTGGGTAGCCATTTGTCCCAACGACGGCAACATAGATTTTATATCCCCAGACCCACCCATTGAAGAAACTGTATCCAATACAGATGCCGTACCCGCAGCCCCCGTAGATTGCCCAACACTGCCCAACGCTTGGGTCAAGAAATTACCATACAATTCACGTTGTGCCGCTTTTAATTTACCCGGTGCACATCTTCCCATTTTTTCTACTAATTTACTAATCTTGCTGGCTTCTGCTTCTGTATAATCAGATTCATCAAAATATCCCGATACCTTTCCAAAAATATCGTAAATATTGGAAACTTTTTTACAATTTTTATTTGTCCCCGCATCACATTTTTCGGCAACCCCAACCGTTGGGAATTTATCCCAAACATAACCAAGATCACTTTTACTTTTTAAATCACTAAAAGTATCATAACATGCAACACCTTCGTCTTCATAAGCCATATCTGTGTTATAATCTGTGATGCATGGATCACCCAAACCACTGGTCATACTTGATGCGGATACCATCCCTGTTTTTGCCAATTCTTTGACCAAATCGTTAACAACCCCTATCTCTGTTGATGTCGGGGCACAATCCGCACTTAATTGTTGTTGTTGTGCATTCAAAGCCTTTACATTACCAACCAAACCGATAACAGTTGGTAATAAACTGGTTGCTGAACTTAATTTATCAGTCTGTTGAGTTGCCACAGGTGCCGCTTTTTTAACACCGGCTTTTTTAACATTGACAGCCCCATACGATGAAAAAGACGTCGCACAAGCAATCAAAATAAAAATTGAAATAAATTTTTTCATTCTCTCTTCTTGGGGATATTATATCACAAAAATAAACATTAATAAATATAAAAATTGCATTTTTATTTATAAATCGCTACACTGGAAATATTATGAAAGGCGATCGTCGTAATTTTATTATATTTTCTAAGCACAAACGGCTTACCCGTTTATGGCAATTTTTCTTTACGGGATGGGGTTTGGTCATGGTTGTTGTTTTGGTTGCTGCGCCATTTCTTACAAAACAAATTTTATGGACCCCGATTTCTGCCATTAACATGCGTGATGTTGTCACCAACCAATTTAAAATGACAAATGCGTCTTTTTCTGGCACTGACAAAGATGGCAATCCTTTTAAAATCCATGCAGCATCTGGTCATCAAGAATACGGAAAACCCGATATAGTATTTTTGGAAAAACCATCTGGCACAATAACCCGCCAAACATCCAAAGGCAAAGTGACAGATAAAGTTTCTGCAATTAACGGGCAATTTAATCACAAAGAAAACGTTCTTACACTTATCGGTAATGTCCGCATAAATTCAAGTAATGGCGATAAAATACAAACGAATAAAATGGTGATAAGGCTATGATAAAAAAATCTGTATTACGTGTTGAACATTTATCAAAAAATTATGGCAAACGTGTTGTATTGCGTGATATATCTATGTTTGCGAACCAGGGTGAATCTGTCGGTTTATTGGGACCAAACGGTGCCGGAAAAACAACTGCGTTTTATTGTATTACAGGACAATTGGCTGCCACAGGTGGACAAATATTTTTGAATTCCCAAGACATAACCCGCCTGCCCTTTTACCAACGTTCACGACTTCACATTGGCTATCTGCCCCAAGAAAACAGTGTTTTTCGTGGATTATCTGTCGAAGATAATATTATGGCGATTTTGGAAATAGTTGAACCGAATCGCAAAAAAAGACAGGAAAAACTTGATGCATTACTTAATGAATTTTCGATTGAATTTTTACGCAAAAGTCCTGCTACATCTTTATCTGGTGGTGAAAGACGTCGTGTTGAAATTGCACGTGCATTGGCAAATGACCCAAAATTTATTTTGCTGGACGAACCTTTTGCGGGAATCGATCCAATCGCTGTTAATGAAATTCGTGAAATGGTGTCACAATTAAAAAATCGTGGTTTGGGTGTTATCATAACAGACCATAATGTTCGTGAAACACTTGGTATCACAGACCGCAGTTATGTATTGCATGACGGCATGATTTTAAAACATGGCACTTCACGGGAAATTGTCCAAGATGAAATGGTTAAAAAAGTTTATCTTGGCGAAAACTTCACTATGTAATTTTTGTAAAAATTAAGGAGAATGCAAATATGTTTAACATAGAGAAAATTCATGCTCGTCAAATTATGGATTCACGTGGCAATCCAACAATTGAATGTGATATTACTTTATCTGGTGGTGCATTTGGACGTGCATCTGTTCCATCTGGCGCATCAACAGGTTCTTTTGAAGCATTGGAATTACGTGATGGTGGAAACACATATATGGGCAAAGGCGTATCAAAAGCGGTTAAAAATGTAAATGAAATTATTGCGCCTGCATTAATTGGGATGAACGGTGAAAACCAAAAAGAAATCGATGAAAAAATGTTGGCTTTGGACGGCACACAAAACAAAGACAAATTGGGTGCAAATGCAATATTGTCTGTATCTTTGGCTGTTGCAC
>CAMVPZ010000035.1 GCA_947169505.1 uncultured Pseudomonadota bacterium | reverse complement strand
GCTGCAATTGGGGCTTTGGGTTTTTCGTATGGCATAGCGGAATATACTTTCTTGGATTTTGGCGCACGTGTAATGTATATTCCAAAAGTGACTTGGAATTTGGTTAACAGTGATGCATCACAACATCGTGAATGGTTCAGTGCTAAAAGCATGATATACACCAATTTGATGTTGGGATTGCGTTTTGAATTTTAATATTTAATTTTATGGTTCGTTAAAAAGATTTGCCGGATTGACGGAATTTTTTCCACGTCGTACTTCCAAATACATTTCTGGTTTGTTTTCATTCATGCGACCGATTGGTTCGCCAGCCAAAACTTCTTGTCCAACCAAAACATCAATCGAACCCATGTTTGTCATAACAGTGTTATATCCGTTTTTATGTGACATAATTACGACTTTGCCAAAGCCACGGAAAGAATCAGAAAATTTAACAACGCCGTCTGCCGGTGCCATGACCAGTGCGTCACCACGTGTGCGAATGCGCCAACCGTCTGATTTTAATCCCAGTGCAGTTTTTTCACCATACCGAACAACCAATCTGCCACGCACAGGTGTATTTAATTTGCGTTTGGAAAATTTTGCGTCCCCGGTCATTGCCGAAGAACCAACCCCGGCGGACAATTCAGAAATACTTTTTGCAGCCGCAGATAATTTTTTTAATTTCTTTTGAATTTCAATTTGTTCATTTTTTAATTTTTCATTTTGTGCAGAACGTGTTTTTAACAATTTGTCCAATTCACTTTTTTCAGTTGAATATTTTTTCGCACTGCGATCCAATTTTTCTTTTTCGATTACACGTTGTTCGTGAATTTTATCCAATTCTTTTAATTTTTGTGTTGCATCCATTATTTGGGAATCAAATTTATCAGTCGCAGATGCCAAAATTGCAGATGTCAAAACATATTCGTGCATCGTTTGTGCATCAAAATTAGGGTTTGATGCGATAAATAACATTCCTGCTGTTGCATCAGTTAATCCGGCATAATTTGTTGCCAATTCCGCATTTATTTTATCACGTTGAGCATCCAATTCAGCGATTCGTTTTGATAATGCGTTTCGTTGTTCTTCCAATGTATTAACTTTGTCAGCAGTTTTAACCAATTTTTGTTTTGTTGTTTCCATGTCCCGGGCAGAAGTTTTTAATTGCTGTTCAATTTGTTTGTTTTTTTGTTCTGTTTGTTTAATTTGATTTTGAATTTTTGATAATTCATTATTGGCACCAACGGCGGGCAGGGTGATTAACCCAGACAACAAATATACAAAAATTGATCTTTTCATAAACATTTCACCGTCATATTAACAAAACAAAGAAAGATTGTAAATCACCGATTTCGAAAAATTTTTTGCAAAAATCGTGTTGCAGAAATTTTCTTTTTTTATTATGCTGAATCCCATAAAGTAATAAAAAGGTAAAGGTGTTGTTTATGTTTAAAAAAATATTTATGATTTTTGTTTTATTGTTTCCAATGGTTGTAAATGGGGCGCAAAAGCCAAAGAAAGAAGAACCGGTTGTTCATTTGACCGATGAACAAATTTATGAAGAATTAAAAAAATTGGCGGCTGTGTTTGAAATGGCACGTGATAAATTTGTTGAAGAAGCCGATGAACGTAAAATGTTAGAAGGGGCGATGAACGGTATGTTGGGGGCTTTGGATCCGCATTCTTCGTATTTATCAAAGGAAGATTTCAAAGAATTTAATGATAAATCCCAGGGTGAATTTGGTGGATTGGGTATTCAAATCACCAGTGATAAGGGCGCAATTCGTGTGATTTCACCAATTGATGATACGCCTGCGGCAAAGGCTGGGATAGAAGCGGGTGATTATATTACTCATATTGATGGTGAACAGGTTTTTGATATGACTTTGAATCAGGCTGTTAAAAAAATGAAGGGTAAACCGGGAACAAAAGTAAAATTGACAATTGTTCATGACAGGGGCGAACCAAAAGAAATGACGTTAAAACGTGCTATTATCAAAGTTAAATCTGTGAAATTCAGCGAAAAATCTGATAATGCGGCGATGGATGATGAAAAATTGCCAAAGATTGGTTATTTGCGTATTTCTGATTTTGGGGCAACTACTACCAAAGAATTAAATGACGCAATCAAAGATTTGGAAAAGAAAAATGTTGCAGGATATGTTTTGGATTTACGTAATAATCCGGGTGGATATTTGACTGCGGCGATTGATATGGCTGATGCGTTTTTGGATGGTGGTGAAATTGTTTCTACTCGTGGACGGGAAAAAGCAGATATAGAACGCATGTTTGCTAAATCTGGAGATTTAGTAAAAGGAAAGCCGATTGTAGTATTAATAAATCATGGATCGGCCTCGGCTTCAGAAATTGTGGCGGGTGCATTACAAGATAATGGTCGTGCGATTGTTATGGGCTCACAAAGTTTTGGCAAAGGTTCTGTGCAACAACAAAAGCCTTTGGGTGATGGATCGGCTGTTCATATTACCATTGCACGTTATTATACGCCAAGTGGTCGTTCAATTCAAAATGAAGGTATTACACCTGATATAGAAGTGCTGCAAAGCAAAGTAGAAACCATAGAAAAGAAAGAAAGACTTTTTTCAGAGGCTTCGTTTAATAATTCTTTGAAAAATGATGCTTCAAAAAAGAAAGATTCAAACAAAAAGAAAGATGACAAAAAATCTGGTAAAAGTGATGATGAAGAGGAAGATTATTTGAATTTGACGGATGAAGAAAAAGATGCACGTGATTATCAATTACAACGTGCGATGGATATGGTGCGTGCGCTGTCCAAAGTTGGAAAAAAGAATTTGGAAAAGGTTGAAGATACACCAAAAGAAGAAATAAAAAAAGAAAATAAAGATTCCAAAAAATAAAACATGGGGCAATCGCCCCGGTTTTTATTTTGTGTGTTGGTTGTTTAAAAATTCTTGTTTGATTTGTTGTATTTCATAATTGTTAATCATGTTATTTACCGCAACAGCAAATTTATCATTACCACCGTTTAATGCAAATAATTTTATACGTATACTGCGGGACAAAACATCGTTGTACAATACGGACAATATTTTATTTGATTTTTCAGATAATGTTTGGTCATCGTATCTGATATACAAGTTTATTGTTTGAACATATTTATTTTGACCAGATATCGGCAGACCAGGTTCCGATAAACTTTTTGCGGAATCGCTGATTTTATCGATGAAATGTCTGATTTTCATACCGTTTTGTTTTTCAACAGATGTCAAGATATACACATCATAATAATCAACAATCAAATCATGTTTGGACAATATTTGTTGTTTTGTTTGTTGTTTAACTGTTTCAAAACGAGCATTGCTTAATACGGCAAAGATATCATTTTTCATAACATTCCCTTTTGTTGTTAAAGACAATATAATACAAAAATATTTATTTGTTAAGTATTATAATATAAAAAATGGGTAAAAATACCCATTTGTTTTGTAAAAAAATTAAAATGTTGTGTTAAATCCAACATGAACAGAATCTGGGTCAACAGAAACACTTGTCCCTTTTGGTAAATATTTGTCCACTAAAACCCATGTGAAAATGGCGGATATCGTGGCACCTGCGGCAACGTCGTGCCAATAATGTGCACGGGTGTGAACGCGGGTATAACTGGTGAACAAACTCATTACATATGGTGTAATGGCATATCGCAAACCATATCTTTTATGAACGAACATTGCGGCAGAAAATGCGCCAGCGGCATGACCGCTTGGGAAAGATTTTTTGTCGCTGCCGTTTGGGCGTTCTTCCAATTTTAATGATTTTAAGCCTTCGCTGGCAATTTGTCCTGCGATTACTGATTCTGCCAATTGAAGCGATCCTTGGTAATCTTCGGCCATGATTGATAGCCCCAACGCATATGCCGGTGCCATAACCAGCATCATATCACCAGCCTTGTTCCATGAAGAAAAGGGACCTCCGATTGCAGCGGCAATTTGTGGTTGTGTTGTAAATGCAATAATACTTGATATAAAAAATATCTTTTTCATTTATAGTATCTCCGTTGTTTTTGAATAAAAACACCACCAATAAATTGGTGGCTGGAGGTTAGTTACTATAAAGTAGAATAGTGTGCTTATTTTGCGGTCATAAACCGCATTATTCACAGCCCTCCAACCATTTTATGATTGGAGACTTTATCGTCTGTCCTGGACGCTACTTTCATGGGTAACTACACCCCAACAACAAAACACTTGTTGTCAGCTTAATCTTAAACAATAAACCAGAATATTGTCAATAATTTTGATTTTAGGTAATAATCAACTTGCCTTAAATTTTCAAAAGATGTAATATTTTCACGTAAATTTATAAACTCAGGAAAGAATAAAATGTCTAAATTAATTGTTGATGGAAATTGGGCTGCAGCGGATGTTGCGTATCGCTGTGTTGATTGTGCGGCTATTTATCCTATTACGCCAAGTTCTACCATGGGTGAATTGGCGGACGAATGGTCTTTTCAACATAAAAAAAATATTTGGGGTGTTGTGCCGGAAATAATTGAAATGCAATCCGAAGCGGGTGCGGCTGGCGCGATACATGGTGCGTTGCAAATGGGTGCGCTGGCGACAACATTTACTGCGTCCCAGGGTTTGTTGTTGATGATTCCAAATATGTATAAAATTGCGGGCGAACAAACACCTTTTGTTATGCATGTGGCTGCACGTGCGTTGGCTACGCATGCTTTGTCTATTTTTGGTGATCACAGTGATGTAATGGCTGTGCGTAATACGGGGTTTGCGTTGTTGTCTTCACATAATGTCCAGGCTGCACATGATATGGCTGCGATTGCGCATGCGTCAACTTTGCGTTCTCGTGTTCCGTTTTTACATTTCTTTGATGGTTTCCGGACCAGTCACGAAGAATCTGCGTTAACACGTATTGATGATGATGTGTTGCGTGAAATGTTGCCAGATTCTTTGGTTGAACAAAATCGTAAACGTGGCATGTCACCTGATAATCCAACAATTCGTGGAACAGCCCAAAATCCAGATGTTTATTTTCAAGGACGTGAAGCGGCAAATTCTTTGTATGATGCATTGCCACAAATTGTCCAAGCAGAGATGGATAAATTCGCAAAATTAACCGGTCGTAAATATAATGTTATTGATTATATCGGTGATAAAAATGCAAAATATGTGATTGTTTCAATGGGGTCCAGTTGTGAAACAATCGAAGAAACTTTGGCTTTTTTACCAAAGGGTGTTGGTTTAATTCGTGTGCATTTATTTAATCCTTTTCCTGTGGACGCATTTTTAAAGGCTTTGCCAAAAACAGTTGAACAAATTGCTGTATTGGACAGAACGAAAGAGGCGGGATCTATTGGTGAACCTTTGTATCAAAATGTGCGCTCTGTGGTTGATTCAAAAATTTCTGTGTTTGGTGGGCGATATGGTTTGGGGTCAAAAGAATTTAAACCACGGGATGTCAAAGCGATTGTTGAATATATGATGCGTGATAAATTACATCATAATTTTACCGTCGGTATTGATGATGATTTAACGCATTTATCATTGGCAACTGATAAAACATTTACCATTGAAAATCCAAAAGTTAAAACGTCTATTTTGTTTGGTATCGGCAGTGATGGTACAGTTGGTGCGGTTAAAAATATTGTAAAGATAGTTGGTGAAAATTCTGAAATTTATCCGCAATCATATGCTGTGTATGATTCAAAGAAATCTGGTGGCGTGACGCAATCTCATATACGTTTTTCTGCATCACCAATCAAAAGTGAATATTTGGTGGAAAGCGCAGATTTTATTTGTGTTTCTAATTTTATGATTGCACAAAGATTTGATGTGTTTGCTTCGTTGCGAAGCGGTGGAACTGTGATGATAAACACGTCAATGACACCAGATGAAGCATTTATGAATTTACCAAAAACAGCCCAAGAACATTTGATTCGAAATCGTGCAAACGTTTATTTCTTGGATGCGAATGCGGCAGCCAATGAATTAGGATTGGGAAATAGAATTAATACTTTCATAATGTTAAATTTCTTTAATTTAACAAAAGTGATAAAGCCGGAAATTGCAAAAGAAGCGGCCAAAGCTGCGATTGAAAAAACTTATAAGAAAAAAGGTATGGATGTTGTTAAAGCAAATTGGGCGGCGGTTGACAAGGCTGAAAGTTATTTAAAAAAATATAATTTGCCGTCCAGTATCAGTGAATTGGCTCCGGATTTCATACCTGCCATGACATTGGAAACGCCGGCTGAAATTGCGGGGACACTTGGCGAAATGGCTGCGGGTCGTGGTGATGATATCCCTGTATCAAGATTTCGTGTGGATGGAACTTTTGGTGCGGGTCAATATCCTGTTGGAACGTCTAAATATGAAAAACGTGCGATTTCTAATCGTGTTGCAAGTTGTGATTTAAGTAAATGTATCCAATGTGGAAAATGTTCTATGCTTTGCCCACATGGCGCAATTCGTATCAAAGTAATGAATGAAAAAGAGATGGAAAAAGCAAAGGCGGCAGGCATAAATGTTGTGCCGATGAAAACACCTGAATTGGGAAGTGGATTGTTTTATACATTGAATATATCACCGGCTGATTGTACGGGGTGTGGTTTGTGTATGAAAAATTGTCCTGTGTCTGCATTGTCTATGATACCAATGGCGGAAGGTGTTAAAAATCAGGCGGCATTTGATGCGGCGTTGAATATTCCAGATTTTGATAAATCAAAATTGAATTTGAATATTCCAAAGCATGTTGAATTATTGCCACATTATTTCGAATTTCCGGGCGCATGCGCTGGATGTGGCGAAACACCATATATTCGTTTAATGGCGCAATTATTTGGGGATAGAATGGTTGTTGCGAATGCTACGGGATGTTCTTCGATTTATGGCGGCAATTTGCCAACTACGCCGTGGACATGTGATTCAAATGGTCGTGGTCCGGCATGGTCTAATTCTTTGTTTGAAGATAATGCTGAATATGGTTTGGGAATGCGTATTGCATTGAATCAACGTAAAACTGCCTTACGGTCTGTGTTGTTTGAATTGGGCGTTGAAAATGTCGAACAAATGATGAATGAAACAGACACAGAAAAACAACGTGAATTACAAAAAGATTTAAGCGATAAATTATCAAAAATTGATAATCCACGTGCAAGATATGCGGAAAGTTTGTTGTCGTCCATTGTTGATAAATCGTTATGGATTGTTGGTGGTGATGGTTGGGCATACGATATTGGTTATGGCGGTGTTGATCATATTTTACACAGTGGCGAAAATGTAAATATACTTGTTTTGGATACCGAAGGTTATTCAAATACTGGTGGTCAACAATCTAAATCTACACCATTTGGTGCATCTATGAAATTTGCGATTGGTGGTAAAGAACACGCTAAAAAAGATTTGGGAATGATTGCGATGATGTCTGGCGCTTATGTTGCGCAAATTGCAATTGGCGCAAATCAAGCGCAAGCGGTGCGGGCATTTCGTGAAGCGGCTGCGTTTAACGGTCCGTCAATTATTTTGGCATATGCACCATGTATCGCACATGGATTTGCATTACAAAATGGTGCGGAACATCAAACCAATGTTGTGAATACTGGTGCATGGCCACTTTACAGATTTAACCCAAATAACATAGAAAACGGGCAAAATCCATTGACACTTGATTCCAATGTTAATACGCCATTCCCGTTGGAAGAATTTATGAAAAGTGAAACACGATTTGCAGCGGCACGGTCAATAAATCCAAACTTTGATAGATTGGTAGAAGAAGCCAAAGCAAATAATTTATATAAAACTGAATTAAAACAGCATATCGCAAATTTTGCGGTCAAAAAGAACAAAGACAACAAGGAGGGTTAAGCATATGAAAAAAATAATTTTAATTTTGTGTTGTGTGTGTATGTCGGCATGTGCTTTGCAGACCAGACATCGTGGTTATGTTTTTCCTGATGATTTGGAAAGTAAATTGTCAACAATAAAAACAACAAAACAATTACAAGAAGAAATTGGTGACCCCCAGGCACGAACAATTTATGGTGATGAAGTATGGATTTATTATGGGGCGGATGAAAATCTGCATGGGCCTTTACCGATTACTTATGATGATAAAACTGTGCTTTTGGCATGGGTGAAAAATGGAAAAGTCACTAAAACCCAGGTTTTACACGATGAAGATTTAAAAGATGTTAAATTGGCAGATGGTGAAACAGATATTCCTGCGGCAATCGAATTGAATGCTTTGGAAGAATTGTTCAACAATATCGGGCGTTTTTCACCAGGGGGACTTGGGCAATAATTTTTCGCCTAAACATTTGTATTTTGTTATTTTTGTGTTATAATAACGTGTGTAGGGAGAATGGCAAACGCAAAGG
>CAMVPZ010000034.1 GCA_947169505.1 uncultured Pseudomonadota bacterium | reverse complement strand
ATACCGTTATATGATGGTTCACAATCTTGGATACCAACAACAAAATCAGCAGATCCCAATTTTAAATCTGGCAACTCTTTTAATATTTGTTTACGTAAATTATCCGCCGCTGTTTTGCGAAGCCCAGATAAAACATTAGCCCGTTCATTAAACACAGCCATACATTTATCAACGTTCGTTTTGCATTTTTTTAATTCTGCATCACTGTTATCAATAGCGTTTAATTGATTTTCCAACTCAACCAATTTTACAGCCAATTCGTCTGCGCTGCAACGGTGCTTGCGAGCCGCACCACGAATAGCAAACAATCTTTCTTCAATAGAATCTATATCATTAACATCTGTGTTTTCAGGATGAATTTGTTCGCCAATTTCTGCAACGATTGAGGCAACATCATATAATTTATCAATTTGGTCGCTGTATGGATTTGGTTCTGTTTTTATTCGTTCCAAAATATGTGCCACAGAACAAATCTGTTCATCCAAAGAATTACCATTGTTTTTTAAAACGGTTATCGCATCAGTTAATATAGCCGCATTTTTTTCTGCATCCATCATTTTAGCCCTGATGCTTGCCAATTCTTCTTCTTCGCCAACCTGCGGATTTAATTTACGCAATTCTGCGACATTATGTTCCAAAAAATCACGTTCGTTTGCAGATTTTTCCAGCAATTCCGTTAATTGTTTTAATTGTTTTTGTGATTCATGTAAATCATGATATGCGTTTTTTGTTTGTTGCAAACAAATTGTAAATTCTGGATTATCCAATCGTGCATATTCGTCCAAAGCATTTAAATGCGATGAAACATCCAACAAAGAATGACTTTCAAATTGACCATGAATTTCAACGACTTCATCCCCAATTTGTTTTAATGTTTTGATTGACACAGGAACATCGTTAATCCATGCCCTGCTTTTACCGTCGGTTGATAAAGTGCGACGTAATATTAAACCGTCGTTATAATCTATGCCGTTTTCGTCCAGAATTTGTTTAACATTGTCATTTATAAAATCAAATTCTGCACTGACAGATGCCATATCACACCCATTACGAATTAACCCGGTATCACTTCGTGCGCCCAACGCCAAAGACAGCGCATCCAACAGAATACTTTTACCGGCCCCTGTTTCCCCGGTCATAATATTAAGGCCATCACCGAATGATAAATTCAGTTTTTCAATTAAAACTATGTTTGAAATATATAAATTGGTTAACATGCCCGAATTATAACCAATTTTTATTCGATTTTTCAAGAATTTTATATCATATTATCTTTAAAAGTTCCCAATCATGCACCCATAAAATATAACCGTTTATTTTATAGTCTGGATATGCGGATTGAAGCAGTTTTTTGTATTCGTTTAATTGATGTTTGTATTGGTCGATAAAGGTGTTTTTGTCTGTGTCGGTTTTATAATCAATAAAATCTATAACCTTGGATTCTTGGTTTATAATCATACGATCAATTCTGCGACTGATTAAACATCCGTTTATATAACCCGCAATTGGAACCTCTGTTTTCGCATTTGCAACAAAAAAACGTTTTAAATCTTGGTGTTTTTGAATGATCTCGATTGTTTCAGCAGACCCATGATTACCAACAACGTCATCAATCACAACATGCTGTAAAATTGTGTGCGTTTTTGTTCCAGCCTGGGTTGCGAATTCTTTATTTTTTGCACCAGTCAAAAAACTTTCCAAAGTCTGTGTCATTTGTAATCCTTATTGTATCTTCGTCAACAAAGGCATCGTGGGCCCGTGAAAAAACATTCCATAATTGTTTGTGCCACACTAATTCAGGTGCACGTTCATTATCACATCCGTATATGTATAATCTGTCCCGTGTTCTGGTCATCGCAACATAAAGCAATCGATAATATTCCGCTATACTGTCTTGTTTGTTTTTATCTACTATTTCATCAACAATGGCGGATTTTTCAGTTTTCCAAAGCCATAAATCATATTTTTTATTTTTATGTAAATAATTTATGTTTAATATTTCTTCTGGTTTTGGAAAAGACAACGTATCTATTAAAAACACAACTTTGGAATCAAGTCCTTTGCTGCCATGTACAGTCATTATACGCACACCAGAAGACGCATCCATATCACGTTTGATTTCGCTATCGCCTGTTATAAACCATTTTAAGAAATGATACAATGTTCCAGATTGTGTTCGCTCATACGCTAAACACATTGTTAAAAATTCTTCCAAAGGATCTATGATTTGTTGTCCCAGTGATTCTGTAAATCTTTTACGGTTGTTGTTTTTGTTTAAAACATACATAAAAAACGAATATGGTGCCAATGTTTTTGATTGGTTTAATATATCCTGCAAATCATTATAAACATTTGGCATTTGTGTTTGTAAAATTTCGAAAATCGACAATGTTTTTTCAGTGTTTTTTGTATTATTTTTTGTTTTACACAAATCAAAAATATCACGCTCTTTCAATCGATAAAAAGGACTTTTTAACACACAACACAAACTATAATCGTTTGTATTATCAATACAAAATCTTATTAAATGCAAAAAATCTTTAATCGCTGAAAATTCTGGTAATTTTATTCTGTCGTTTCCGGCTATATCGATATTACGCTTTTTTAGTGCGTTCGATAATAAATTTACAAAACCGCTGCGTTTTTGAACCAGAATTAAAATGTCTTTTGGTGAAAAATTTTCTGTTTTTATCAAATATCCAATTTTATCAACCAACATATTTACATAAAGTTTGTTTTTTTCAACCCCTGTTTCTTCACACTTAAACACATTATGTATTTCAACAAACCCATCTGTTTCTTGCCTGAAACATTTATGTTGATTGTTATAAAAGCCTGTTTGACGGATTATTTCTGGACAATCAAAAAAACAATCTACGGTTTTAAGTATTGGTTTTAAAGACCTGAAACTTTGTTCAAGCGCCACTTCTTTGATTGTTCGATAGTTGTTTTTTATTTGGTTTTCAATTGTTTGACGGCTTTCTGCAAAAGCCCGGGGATCCGCATTTTGAAATCCATAAATAGATTGTTTTGTATCACCCACAACAAACAACGAACGATTATTGTTTGTATCACCTTCGGTAAAAAAATCACCCGCCAGCATACGCAGGATATTCCACTGTTGTGGACTGGTATCTTGGGCTTCGTCAACCAAAATATGAGATAAAGAAACATCCATTTGCGACAAAACCCATCCCATAACATCAGGTTTAGAAAACAATCTTTGTGTGTATAAAATTAAATCTTCGAAATCCAACAAATTATTTTCTTGCTTTATCTTGCGATAAGTATCCGCAAAATTCATCGCCAAATCAAACAAAGCAACCGTGTTTTCAAATACGTTTTGATTTAGTAAATATTGATTTATTTTATATACACGCAAAGCTTCCTGACCAAATAAATCATCAGTTAAAAACCGTTTAGCAATCGTATTTTGTTGTGTTAAATATAAATTTTTGTATTTTTCAAAATTTATCGTTTTATCAATATATTGTTTGGTTGTATTGATAATTTCTTGCAAATACTTTACCGGCTTTTTTGCGTTTTTTTCTATATCACTAGCAAAGTTGATAATTTTAAGTAAATAATCCGGTTCAACAGAGTCATTAATTGGCTTTTCCAGATTTAATATTTTGCGTGTATTATCAATAAAATATTTTCTGTATTCGATAATATTTTCAACCTGGAAAAACGAACGATAACGTCCCAACAATAAATCCCGCAGGCTGGTTAAAAAATATTCAGATTTAATTTCCAATATTTTATTAAAAGCATTTAACGTATTTTTTGATTTTTCATTATCATCAAAAGAATTTTTTACCATTTGGCTAAAAGCTTTATCCAACAAAACCGTTTGCGGGGCGCCCGACACCAAAGACCACGCCGGTGAAATGCCCGCTTCTAGTGGAAAACGGTGTAAAATTTCTTCACAAAAACCATGTATTGTTTTGATTTTTAACATATCTGGATTGTCAATATATGTATAAAAAACACGTCTTGCAAAATTTAAATCTTTTGGTGACACTGGATTGTTTTCAGCAACACCGTCCAATAATTCGGTCAATTCTTTATCATCAACGGTAGCCCATTGACGAAGCCCTTTTAAAATACGATTGCGCATTTCCCCCGCAGCGGCATTTGTATATGTTAAACATAAAATCCCAGAAGAAATTTTTGTTTCATATCCGTTGTTTCGAAACAAAATACGCAAAAGACGTTGAATCAACACCTTGGTTTTGCCAGTGCCAGCATTGGCTTGAACCCATATGTTTTCCGTGGGATTAGAAGCCTGGATTTGTTCTGGTGAAAAAACTTCTTGTTGTTTCATTTATAATCTTGCTTTATTTAAATTATTTTAGTATAAATTCCCTTAGACTGCAAGGATGTTATTTTAGGAGAAAGAAACCATGAATCAAATATTATTGATAACCGCAATATCTTTGGGATTTTTATTGTTTGTGAATTTGATTTGCCTGTTTTTTATTTCACGCAAATCTCAACGGGTTATGCAATCTTTGTTAGAGATTATGATCCGTCCAGAACAGGCAAAAATCCAAGATGCAGCACGTGTTTTGCAAAGCATATTAAAAGATGAAATTTTAAAAATTGATAATAATTTTAAATCTATGGTTGGCACTTTGCAGGAACAAATCGCAAAAACCGAAGAAATAAAACATGCTTTGGGCGAACAAAATGATAAAATGGTCACAACAGCCGAAGAAGCGGTTAAAAAGATTGCTACTTTGTCCCAAAGATTGGACAACACGACAGATGGATTGAATAATATAGTAAAATCTTCAGCATGGAATGATATTCAGCACACTACCGATAATTTTTCTGCTACGATGGAAAGTTTATTGAACAGGATATCTCAAACCGCCACAACTACTACGGAATATGCAACAAAATTACAGGACCAAATTAATCAATCTTTGGACAGCGAACATCAAATGAATGAGCAATTACAATCTACATTTGATGCAAACAGTACAAACATGGAAAAATTAACTGCTGTCACTGGCGAATTACAACAAAAATTAACTGAATTTAACACCAATGTGGCTGACGGATTTAATGGCATGACTCAATCTGCAGCCAGTTATGAAGAGACTTTACGTCAAAACGACAAATTGTTAAGCGATTATTTAACTAAATTGGCTGAATTTACAAAGCATGCAAACAAAGAATTAACCCGCCAGGTTAACACCATGACAGAAACCGCCAATGTTGTTGGTGCGAATATAAGATTGTCTGAATCTTCGATTGATAAACAATTACGTAAATTAGAAAGCGCAATTGATGCGTTAAGTAATTCCACAACAAACACAACGGCATCTGTGCGTGGTATCACAAATGAATTGGCTGGTTTAACCAATCGTTTCGACAGTGAAATACACGAATTTTCAACTGGCGTGGTAAAAGAAATCAAAGATGTGTCCGGGGTTGCAAACGAAACATTAGAAAACACAAAAAGTGCGGCTATGGAATTTGCAAATTCTGTTAAAACAATGGGGATTGGTGTTCGAGAAACATTAATAGAAATGAACAAAGCACACACACAATTGTCTGGTCAATCCGAAAATCTTATTAAAATGTCCCAAGATACTACAGAACAATTAAAGCCATTGTCTGAATTAATCGAAAAATATTATGCGGCCCTGCCCGATTTAGCATCTGGTTCCCGTGATATGAGTGAAAATCTTAATCAAATAGTGAATACTTTGGTTGATAAAATCAATGTCATGAAAACTTCCATAGGCGAATCTTTGGAACAAATGAATAATTCTTCGATTCAATTGGGTGATTTGGCAGGACAATCACGCCAACAAATGATTGATTTAATGTCTGATTATGCCAAAGCGGTTGATGCAATGCAAAGTTTGAATAAACAAATGATGGTTGCACGTGCATCTGCACCAATGGATGCGATTAAGGTTGCACCTGCGACTTCGTATAAACCAATCAGCACAAAAGACTTTATGCTTAGCGCAGACAAATTGTTTGAAAAATTATATGAACAATCCGTTGATTTAACACGTGCTTCGGGTGCACAAATACCGGAAATTGTGTGGAAAAAATATAACGATGGTGACAACAAAATATTTGCTAAATGGTTGGTAAAAATGTTTAATGCAACCGACAAAAAGCAAATACGTGATATGTTGAAATCAGACAAAGTGTTTAATTCCCAAGCAACTCAGTTCGTGCGTAATTTTGAAAAAGTGCTTAATGGCGCAGAACAAACCAATGATGCAGACAAAGTCAAAAAGGCTTTGTTAAACACTGATTTGGGTATTATTTATAACACAATTCACAAAAACGTTTAAATCGCCTCATGGCGCTACTTTAATCTGTTTTGGTATCTGGTATTAACCAAACGCAAAAACATACGTAGACGCTCATCTAAATCGATTTTTTGTGGATTACACACAACAATATGATCTGGATATAATCTTGCGGCTTTAAAATCATTCATATTACATGTGTTTGCTTTACGAACTTCCAAATCATTTGGCATGTTTTGACGTTCGTCCATAATTGCAGTATTGTTTACCGGTGGCATAAACCATAAAATACGAAAATCATATTTATTATCTAATTTATGCATCCTGAACCAATCTATCATTTGTCGAACATAGCAAGGCTGAATTACATCGTATGTAAAATTAGCACCAATATTGTCTAACACTTCAAATTCTGGAACCCCATACATCCATTTTGGTTGTCCCGGACTCCAAAATTGTTCGTTTACCCATAATTTAGTGACAAATTTTTCATTATCAAAATAATCTTCATCACAGAAATAATATTCACGATTTTGTATTTCACCTTGGCGCATGGGACGTGTCGTAGCGGATTTCAAGTTACGAAACACACCTTTGGGTAAAAGATTTTTTATAAAATACGATTTTCCGCTTCCTGATTCGCCTGTACAAAACAATAATACACTTTTCATTTTTACCCCCTTTGACACAAAAAACCGCCATAATCAGCGGGTTTGTTATACATTTTAATCTTCCAAGAAACTGCGTAATTTGCGGGCACGCGTTGGATGTTTTAGTTTGTTTAATGCCTTTTGTTCAATCTGGCGGATGCGTTCACGGGTCACACCGATATATTCACCAACCTCTTCCAAAGTGCTTGTTTTATTGGTAGACATACCAAAACGTTGACGTAAAACAGTTTCTTCTTTTGGATCTAATTCAGACAAAATCTGGGTCACAATTTTACGCAAATTCTTTTGTGCAGCAGATGTAAATGGATTTTTTGCCGTTTCGTCTGCGATAATTTCTATACGAGAACTGTCGTCTTCTGTGCCAACAGGTGCCTCCAAAGACATAGGTTTAAGGTTGACTTTCATTGCTTTATGAATCTTTTCAACCGGCAAATAGATAATCTTGGATAATTCTTCAGCAGTTGGTTGACGTCCATATTTATGCATAAATTGACGTGAAGCACGTTGAATTTTATGTATATTATCAATCATATGCACAGGAATACGAATTGTACGTGCTTGGTCTGCAATACTACGGGAAATACCTTGCTGAATCCAATTGGTTGCATAAGTAGAAAATTTATTACCCAAACGATAATCAAATTTATCCACAGCCTTCATCAAACCAATATTACCGTCTTGAACCAAATCAGAGAAATCCAACCCAAGGCCACGATTGCTGGATTTTTTTGCAAATTTGATAACCAAACGAAGATTGGCTTCTATCATTTCACGTTTTGCACGGGCTGCTTCGGCCTGACCACGACGAACCAATTCAACAACTTTTTTGTATTCCGATGTTGGTTGACCTGTTTCCTTTGCTATTGCAGTAATATCATCTTGGATTTTCAAAACATCTGCCTGGTGTTTTATAGCAAAGTTCTGCCATGCAGCATTTTTATTTCTTGCTAATTTTTTAACCCAATTACGATTTAATTCATTGCCAACATATTCTGCCAAAAAATCTTCACGTTTAACCTTGCAAGATAACGCAAGGCGCAACATTTTACCTTCTAACCCCATCAACAATTGATCACGTTTGGTCAATTTTTCCATAATCTCAGCAATTCTATCATCGTTCAAACGTATTTTGCCGACATATTCAAACAATTCTAATCTTAATTTATTATATTTCTTTTCCAAAACTTCGTCTGGTTTAGAAGAAACCAATAAATTTTCCAAACGTTTTTGTTGTAATTTTTGCATACTGGAAAATACACGTTTTATTTTGCTAAACAATTCAGTAATCATTGGCATTAAAGAATCTTCCATAACAGGAATTGGGACACCAGATGAACCACGTTGGCCGTCTTCTTTTTTGTCTTCATCTTCGTCCATATCATCGTCATCATCATCGTCAGACACAGATTCTTCCAAAGCATCTAAATCATCATCATCCAAATCATCCACCTGATCTACACCTTTGGATTTCAAGGTATCTGCCAATGCAGCCAAAGATTTTTGTTCGGATTCACTGGAATACA
>CAMVPZ010000033.1 GCA_947169505.1 uncultured Pseudomonadota bacterium | reverse complement strand
ATAACACATACTATGACCCAAATGCATGTGGTAATGCAAATCAAAACGCTTGCCTTATCGCCAAACAAATTTGGGGTGATTGCGAACGGGACAATCAATCAACGCCTTTATCAAATACAACATCTAATAAAATACTATCAGGTTCTTCGTTATTATCATGGTTGGCAACAAATACCGGCACCCAAACCAAAAACGACAGTTGCAACACTTACCCTTGTCCTGTGAATTTCGAACTTAGTAACGGCACTTGCCAACAGGTAATAGCCGATCAAACGGGCGACTGCAAAACCGCAGAAAATTATAATCAAATCATTCACGTCACGTCCGATTTAACCAATTATTGTGCATCTGGTAAACGCGATATGTTCGGCAATTGCTGTGCAGACGAATATACAAGCAACGGAATTTGTGTCCCATCCAGCAGTGACAATACTAATAGCCCTTATAAAGCATTACTGTTGGTCAGCGAAACATGTAATGGAACAGAAGATTATTATTGCCCGATTTCACGTCAAATATCCGTATATTGTATAACCACAGCCGATTACATAGACTATGACGATTCCAGCGATGGTTTTTATATAGAATACACATGCCCGAGCGACGGCGCAAATCCTGGCAGATGGATATTGGTTGACCAATATGGAAATTATTTCAATGTCCAAAACCAATCTGGCGCCCCAACAATGACATACAACGAACATTGTAATTGCGAACTTGATCCAGTTTCGTGTCAAACCAGAACATATAACTTTAATAATTCTTGGTCATTTGGTAGTGGCGCAACCGTGACAAATCCGGTCCCAACCGACAACGAATTTTTAATTACATATCAACCATATCAACCATAATTAAATCTTGATTGATTTTATAACGGATTTAATTAGTTTTAATTGTTCACTATCAAACTTTCCCAACACCCAATCAGCCGGATCTATTGGGCTTTCAAAATCACGTGGATGACCAATACCGATTCGAATTCGCCGATATTCTTTTCCAATTGCGTTATCTATGGATTTAATTCCGTTGTGACCTGCACTGCCCCCACCTGTTTTTTCACGCAAAGAACCAAGTTTTAAATCCATATCATCATGAATTACAACAACATTTTCCAATGGAATTTTATAATACGCCATTAATGGTGCAACTGCTTCGCCACTGTTATTCATGAACGTCTGCGGTTTTGCAAATATAACTTTAAATCCATCAATTTCTGTACGTGTAGTCAAAGCATTTTTTTCTTTTTTCCACACCGCTTCATCTGGTGCAATCGCATCAATCGCCATAAACCCGACATTGTGTCTGGTATTTTTATATTCATTTCCTGGATTTCCCAATCCAACTATTAAAACAGGTTTATTTTCTTGCATGTTTTTACCTTTGGTTTATACTATAATATCATATAAAGGAGAAAATATGAAAATAAAATCAATATCTTTAATAACTTTGATTTCAACATTAACAATTGCATCTGCTGCAAATGCTGGTGTGGTTGCAGATTTCTATATTGGTGGCATGGCGGGGGTTGGTGGTATGACATCTTTTGCAGACCATCGCAACGAAACAGATTCTTCCGCTGTATTTGGTGGAATTGTTGGTATGGATTTACCTATATTCCGTGTAGAAGCAGAATACGATTATTTTAAAACTTCTGATTTAGATACTAATGCAGCAATGGCAAACCTTTATGCAAAAATACCTTCAACGGTTATTTTACCTTATATCGGCGGCGGTATTGGCATGGTATTTGGCGGGGATGTTGACATTAACAAAAATGGTACAGAAGGAAAGTATAATATTGATTCAACTGTTGCGTACCAGGCTATGTTGGGTGCAACCATTGACGTTTTGACTTTGCCAATAAAGTTTGATGTCGAAGGTCGTGTCTTATATGCTCCAGATATTTATACCGTGACGGGAACAGATATAAAACCTGATATGTTACAATATAATGTACGTGCAAAAGTACGCTATATATTCTAAGGCTACAAATGTTAACGTTAATTGATGGAAATTCTTTAGTTTTTCGTGCATATTACGGCGTTCATGGTAATTTAACCCGTTCTGACGGTTTACCCATTGGCGCCGTGTATGGCTTTTTCAATATGGTTTTACCAATATTGGCTGCTGCAAAACCAAACGATTCTTTTGTCTGTGTTTTTGATGCATCACGAATAAGTTTCCGTCAAAACATTTATCCCCAATATAAAATGAATCGTCGTGAAACACCGGCTGATTTATTACAACAAAGCGAACTTATTCGCATTGGTATCCACGAAATGGGAATACCTGTACTTTGCATTCCGGGGGTCGAAGCAGATGATGTTATCGCAACAATCGCAACAAATAATTGCAAAGATGTTGCCAGCACACGTATTATTACTGGCGACAAAGATTTAATGCAATTGGTGTCAAACTGCATATACCTTTATGACGGCATGAAACAAAAAGAAATTCATGAAAATGAAGTTCTGGAAAAATTCAGTGTCCAACCAAACCAGGTTATTGATGTTCAATCTTTGATGGGGGATTCGACCGATAACGTTCCTGGTGTTCCGGGTATTGGCCCAAAAAAAGCGGCTGAATTAATAAACGAATTTAATTCACTGGATAATTTATACGCAAATCTGGATTCTGTAAAAAACGAAAGAATACGAAATTTATTGAAAGATAATCAAGAACAAGCATATATATCAAAACAACTGGTCACATTAAAACGTGATGTAGATTTGTCTGGATTAAAAATAACACCTTTTTGTTTTGATAAAAATGCGGCATTAAAATTTGTCCAAGAAAAAATTGAAAGTAAATCTTTGATTGCAAAAATTGAAAAACTATTTCCAGACGATACACAAACATGTACACCACATATCACAGAATATGAAAAATCAGTATGTCCTGTTGTTGATATTCCAACAAAAACAACCCAAACCACAAAAATGGGCGAAATGAATATTATTACAATATCAACAGAATCTGATTTAGACGAATTTTTATCACACGTTAAAAATGTTATCGCTTTTGACACTGAAACAACCGGTTTAGATCAAATAACGGATAAAATTGTTGGGATTTCGCTGGCTTATGACGATACGCATGGCGCATATATTCCAATTCGACATATTACTAAATCCACAGATTTATTTGGTCAAGATTCTTTGGCGACCAACCAATTATCAATCGACATTGTTTATAAAAAACTTTGGCCGATATTCACAAATAAAAACATTATCAAAATTGCCCATAACATTAAATATGATTTACATATTTTGGACAATGATGGTTGGGATGTTATGAAAATATCCCCAATCGATGATACTATGTTGTTGTCTTATGCTTTATACGGCGCAAAACATGGACACAGTTTGGATGAATTGGCTGAAAAATATCTGGGACACGCAAATATAAAATTCGAAGATTTGTTTGATTCAAAAACTAAAGATTGCGACCGCCACTTTGAAACTTTGCCTATTGATGTTGCGACACAATATTCTGGCGAAGATTCTGTTATTTGTATGGCACTTTACAATTTAATGCGCCCACAACTAGATGCCCAAGAAAAATTACGTGAATTATACGAAACATGTGATTTGCCTTTGTGTCCAATTTTGTTTTTAATGGAAAAATATGGTGTTGCTGTTAATCGTGAAAGATTGAATCATTTATCAGGTGTGTTCCATAATCAATTGGAAAAATTACAAAAAGAAATATACGAATTATCCGGTCATGAATTTAATGTAGGCAGTCCTAAACAGTTGGCAACCGTCCTTTATGAAGAATTAAAATTACCGGATCGCAAACGTGGTTCAACAGACGCAAATATATTAAACGATTTGGTGGAATTTCATCCAATAATTGAAAAAATTTTGAATTGGCGTTCTGTTGCGAAATTGGCGGGAACTTATGCGGATGCCCTGCCCCGCCAGATTGCAAAAGATGGCCGTATTCATACAACGTATCTGCAAACAAGTACCAATACCGGCCGTTTATCAAGTCGTAATCCAAACTTGCAAAACATCCCTATTAAAACCGAATTGGGCGAAGAAATTCGAAAATGTTTTGTTGCTGAACCTGGAAAAACTTTGATTGCTGTCGATTATTCACAAATCCAATTAAGATTATTGGCCGAAGTCGCAAACGTAGAAATGTTCAAAGAAACTTTTAATGCGGGACTGGACATTCACGAACAAACTGCACGTAAAATATTTAAAATTCCGGAAACTACCATCGTTCCAAAAGATTTAAGACGTGCAGCAAAAACAATTAACTTTTCAATCATTTATGGAATATCTGCATTTGGATTGGCAAACCAATTAAATATTTCCCGCGAAGAAGCAAAAAAAATTATTGATTCCTATATGGCCGGATTACCAGAAATCAAAGACTATATTGAACACATAACAGATTTTGTGTTGAAAAATCATTTCGTATATACCCCATGGGGACGCAAGATTGAAATACCAGAAGCCGGCAATCCCCGTATGCGTGGATATGCAACCCGTGCTGCAATTAATGCCCCAATCCAGGGTTTCGAAGCAGACATTGTCCGTCGTGCCATGATAAATGTTTATAATAAAATAGTCGTTTCAAATGCAAATAAAATAAAAATGATTTTACAAGTTCATGATGAAATCATATTTGAATGTGACGAACACGATGCACAACATTTCGCAGATTTAATTAAACAAGAAATGGAAAATGTGGCTAAGTTATCTGTCCCATTAATCGCCGAAGCAATCATTTCCCCGATTTGGGATAAATAAAAAAATATTAGATAATAAAAAACGCCCGTTTGGGCGTTTTTTGTTTTAATTTCAAAAATTATTTAGCAGCTTCTTCTGTTTTTGCTTCTTCTGCAGATTTTTCTTCAACCACTGGTTTCACACAACCATATGTTGTTTCATCTGCATTAACACCCAACATATATTTAACACCATTTTCTTCAGAAACAATGTTCAATTTTACTTTTTCATTATTAGCATTTGTTCCATAATAGACAACCATGTTTGAACCTTCTTGTTGTGGTTCAGCAGTCAAAACAATTTTTTCACCGTTAACAACAACATTAGCTGTTGTATCTGTTGCTTTTACATCCAATGTAGTTTGTGTACCAGCGGCATTTTCACAAACCAAACCTGTTTCTTGATATTTAGCATCCATACCACATGCAGCCAAAGCCAAAATTGAACCCAAAACGAAAATTTTTTTCATGTATTTCTCCTTTATTTGAATAAAAATTTCTTGTTCAAAAAGATTATAGGATTCTGTAAAAATCAATGCAATAAAAAAATCGCCCGTTTGGGCGATTTTTTTCATATTTTTTAATAAATTATTTCAAAGCATCAATGATTTTTGCATATGGAATATATCCTGGGAATGCTGTATCACCAATGATTAAATATGGTGTTCCGCTGATTTCAAAACGTTGTGCCAATTCACGAACATTTTGCAATTCTGCTTTCACAACATCGCCTTCCATATCTTTTTCCAATTGTTTAGTATCAAGGCCTGCTTCTTTTGCCAATTTCATAACATTAGCATGGATTTTATCTGCCAACTTAGATTGATCTTTCATATCATCTTGTGAATAATATTCTTTTGCCATCAACAATTCGTCCAATTTTGCAGCTTTGGCATTATCTTGGATTTTTGCAGCGATAACTGCTTTGGCTGGTGCATCAGACAATGCCCCATGGATAGAAAAGTTTTTCAAAACAACACGAACATCATCACGTTCTTTCATCACACGTGCCAATTCAGCATGAACACGACGGCAATATGGGCAAGAATAATCAGACCACAAGAAAATAGTATTCTTGGCATCTACATTACCTGCGATTGGTGCATTACCAATCATGTCGTCCATGTGTTTTGCAACATATTTACGAACGACTTTATTTTTTTCTTGTTCTTGTTGAGCCTGCATGCTTTGAACCATTTCTTGCAAAATTGCAGGATTTGTTTTCACCAAGTATGTAGGTGTGAACAAACGGCATACGCTGAAAGCAATCAAAACGATTGCAACAACAGAAATACCTTTACTTGCGATAGTATCCGCCGCAACTTTTTTACCGTCTTGTTTGCCACCAAACATGTACAGTGCGATTGCTGCCAACAGGATAAGTACAGTGATTATTGTCCAGATCATAATATTCTCCTTTTTGTTCTTGAACATGCAGATATTAGAAAAAAAAACTTAACCATGCAACAAAAAAATCACGATTATAACATTTTTCTGCAGGCTGGAAATTCTACACCCAAATTGTTGCAAACATCACGTATAAATTTTTCTGTTATAATCAAAGATATCGGTAATTTATAAAGTCTATCTTTATATGGTTCGCCACAATCTGCACAAACCGCCCGCCCTGTTTTTGGGGATAAATAACATAATTTTTCTTTTGTTTGACAACCAGAACATTTGGTCAAATCCAGCGCATACCCCATATCTTTTAATAAATCCATTTCCCAATTTAAATATAAATCATATGGTGCATTTAAAGATGGTAATTCTTTTAACAGACACAACGTGCGTTCGTATAAATGTTGATATGATTCACGTTCTGGGATTAAATTATAAATCAACGAAAAAGTCGCATTCATAATTTTCAACAAATCGCTATTCATCATCAATGGCGCAGACAAATTTTTTTCACATTCAAAATGAAACACACCCAATTGAGAATCAAGCCGGGCATTCCAAGAAACATGTCCAAATTGCCCAATCAATGGTTTGTTTTTCTTTGCAACCATTGCGCCACGCAGCATACCAACCAATACACCATTATCGCATGTAAAAATGCGTGCAACCGCATCCCTTTCATTAAAAGGTTTTATATTTATTAAAATCCCATCGGTTTCAATTTGCATACATTAATGAAATCAGATTATTTTGCGATAAATCTGTTAAATGTTTTTTCATTAACTTTGACCGGATAAACATGTTTCAAAAATTGAGTATAATCATCCGTCACAAAACGCACAGACATTTTTTCCAATTCTTTACGCAAAGATTCTTTTTTCGTCTTGTCGTCTTTTGGCATAGTAGTTTTACCGACACTGACGACATAAAATGCTTTATCATCTTCAACCATCACCCTTTCACCATCACGACCAGCGAACGCAGCATTCAAAACAACCAATGGTGCACCTTCGGTTCTGGTAATTGTTGCAGACTTTAAATCTTTGACCACATCACCCTTGTTCAAAGCAACCAATCTTTCATTGGCATCAACATATGCTTTTTTACGTTGTTCTGCCTTTTTCCAACCATTGACCAAAGATTTTTTAACATCATCAAATTCCGCATTATGTTGTGCATGTACATCATCAACACGCAAAATCACAAAGCCATTTTTTAATTCCAACAATTCGCTTTCCGTTCCAGATTCCATCGCAAACAATTTAGCAACCAAATCATCAGTTAAAATTTTATCGCTTTGTTTTTCATCACGTGCGATATTTTTCACACTGACATATTTTGCATTGTGTTTTTCTGCCGCCGTTTTCATAGAGTCCCCAGAAACAATCATATCTTCGATTTGTTGTGCGACTTTGAATTTTTCATCATAAACATCAGGTTTATTCATATCAGCCGCAACAAACACATATGACACCGAACGTTTTTCCGGAATAATCTTTGGATTTTGCGCATAATAAGTTTTTAATTGTTCTTCGGTTGCATCCCCTATTTTATAATCTGCAAAATTAACAGTTGTATATTTCACATCACGTTTTGCATAACGTGCGTTATATGCCGCATCAACCGCAAATTGTGGAATATGCAATGGAACATTTGTTGCCCCCAAAGCCATACCACGCAAAATATCACCACGCAAAGAATTTGCGATATCTTGTTCATTCATACCCGCACCTTGTAAAAACATGTCGAATTTCCAACTGGCAAATTGGCCGTTTTCCTGGAATTGCGGATAAGATTTAATTTCATCAGCGATTCGTTTATCAGACACAACAAAGCCCAAATCTTTGGCACGATTCAATGCCAATTGATTAATTGTCAATTTTGACATCACAGAATTATTCAACGCAGAAAATTTTTGTGCATCTGTATAAATTGCACGTTGTTCATCCTTGCTCATTTCCTGTAATTGACGAGAACGTTCATTGTTAAATTGCCCAACAGAAACGTTTTCCCCACCAACATTAATCAGCGTAGTATCACGAGATTCACCACCAAAAATCCATTCGGCAGCCCCCCATCCCACGAAACTGAAAATCAAAATAAACATTAAAACTTTTGCCAACGGTTTGTCAGCAGCATTACGTAAATATTCTAGCATTTTTTCACCTTTTGCGATACCATATAAAAAAGACAACAAAAAATCAATAAAAAAGGAAGAAAAATGAAATTTATTATCGGCAACTGGAAAATGAACGGCACGATGGCTGAAAAAGAATCTTTATTAAAATCATTAAAATCCGTAAAAACCAAAAATAAAATCATAATGTGTTTGCCATTTACATTACTTCACGGGGAAAATTTCGGCATA
>CAMVPZ010000032.1 GCA_947169505.1 uncultured Pseudomonadota bacterium | reverse complement strand
ATCGCCTTGGTAGGCCGTTACCCCACCAACAAGCTAATCCAACGCGGGCACATCCATCACCGATAAATCTTTCCCCTTGCGGGCGTATGCGGTATTAGCGTTCGTTTCCAAACGTTATTCCCCAGTGAAGGGCAGTTTCCCACGCGTTACTCACTCGTGCGCCACTGACTTCAGAGAGCAAGCTCTCTGTCATCCGTTCGACTTGCATGCCTAAGACCTGCCGCCAGCGTTCGTTCTGAGCCAGGATCAAACTCTCAAGTTCTAAAAAAAAACTTGTAATTTAAGTCCTGTGCATAAACAAAGCTGACATAAATCAGTTCGTCTTTACATATTATATATTCGCAAGACAAGTTTTTAACGAGGTTATATATAACCTACTACCTGTCTAGGATATGCACATTTGACTTAGTCAAAGTTTGGATATTCCAAATTCAACTGTCTGCATATCTCTTCTTGAACAGATTTTTGAATTACATTACAATGCATCAAAAATCATTTTGATGAGCTGCTTTTATTAACAATGTTGCGATTTATTCGCTAAATTTCAGGGGTTGACTTTTCTTTTTCGCAGAGGGCCAACTTGAAAGCCCGGTTATTATGTGTTTGAAGTTATAAAAAGTCAAGCAATTTTTCAAAAATAATATTTAAAAAATCTTTATAATCAAAACATTCCCGGAAATCCGGCATTTTTTCATTTTATATTTTTTACACTTTTTTAAAAAAAATCTGTAAAAACCCATGTAAACAGGTCAACACGATTCGTTTTTTTGCGATTCGTTTCCCGAATCGGGACAATAAAAAACAAAAAACCGCCCCCGTCGGGGCGGCATTTTTAAAAGCGATACATTAAACCCAATTTAACCAAAGGATAATACGGATAATCTTTAACTTCTTTGCGTACATCTTCCAAAGTTGCTTCTTTGGCATTATTAAATTCTTGGTATGCAGCCTGGATTATTGGATTGCTGCTGTTTGGAGTAATGTCATTACCAGCAGCATCTTTTAATCCTTGGAAAGGCACATCCAAATCAAACTTTGCAGTTTTGTCTATGAAAACTATACCAGCATCCATATAGACTTTGAATCCCCAGAACATTCCCAAATCAAAACCTGTGCCAAGATATGGTCCGCTGAATTTCCAATCAGCCATTGCTTTTGCGTGCATTTCACGACCATCATAAGAATATTTTTTACCATCCAATTCAAATTCTATTTTTGAACCATCATATTTTCCATGGACATCAGCATCTAAATCCAGTTTCCCGGTAAAATAACCGCCACTGACACGCCATCCGCCAAGGAACCAAGTATTTCCAAACGGATAAAAGTCAATCAAAACACCATAATGTTTCGCATCCAATTTGAAATTGTCGATTTTCAAAGCATCCTCAATTTCAACACCGTCTTCACCGATATAATCATTTATTCTTTTGTTTAATTTGCTTTTAATTGGTGAATAAGTTGCGAAATCAAAACGAATACCGAATCGTTTAGCCCAAAAAGAATTAAAATTTTTATTGTTATACCCAATAAAACCATTTAATCCAGATGTTGGTGATACACCAATACCCAATTGTAAACCATGCGGGAAACGAGCCTTTGGATTTGAAGGTTCTTCAATTTTTTGTTTTTCGGTTTCCTTTGGTTCTTCGACTTTTTCAATCTTTTTTATTTCTTTAACTTTTTCCACTTCTTTGATTTGTTGTGGTTCTTCTTGCAATTGTGGAATTTCTTTTATTTGTTTGTCTTCAACTTTTTTAAATTGCTGTTCATATTGTTCAACAACTTGTTCAGGAACATTTGGTTCGGGTTCTTTGCCATACATTTTATGCACGTTATCCACTGCAATCGCAGGCATTGTTAACAAAACAGCAAATGATAATACAGATATTTTTTTCATAAGCCTTCCTTTTGTTTAATATCATGTTTTGTGAATATGTTCCCAGTATAAAAATTTTAAACATTTAACACAACATAAAAATTTTTGTTTAAAGATGGCTTTTTTTATGATAAAATATAAATCATGAAAAACAAAATTTCTTTTTTGGCAATGATTGCCATCATGATTGGTGCAAACTATGCGAACGCATCTGAATGCGTTGGTGATGATTGTGAATTTAAACCGATTGAAATCGAACAAAACATCGATTTGACCGAAATTAATGAACCAATAATTCAAAATTTAAATTTCGATATCACCGAATCTGAATATGATTCATGCGATTATGGAATGTGCGAATATGAAACATGCGAATACGAATCGTGCAGTTATGATTATAATTGTCCGTTCGAAACTGAAATTGAATGTGCAATATGGTATAAAAAACCGATACACATGACGACATTGGCGCCACGTGCACCGCACATGAATGCTGTACGTGAAGACGACATGTTATATGCAATCTATTCGAATTACAGTATTGGCGCAAACGATTCGGTAATGTCGCCTTTGTTGGAACGGTATAAAATTTTGATGCGTGCATCACGTGCATGCTGCAGCGAAGGTATCATGCATAAAATGCGTGAAAATGGCGCAAATGAAAAAGATATATACGAATTTTTAAAAGACGATACGAATTATTATGCCATCGCAACCAGATGTATGGTTATGAATGACGAAGAATTTGAAAGCAGTTATTCACACGGTGTCACCGGAAAAATGGTTGCAGATGTGCGTAATGCATGTTTATGTAAAAATCGTCAATGGTTTGAAACATTATTACAACCATTTTGGGACATATATCAACGTGCACCAATGTTTGAAAACGAACCATTTGTGTACACATATCGTGATGATATGCAACGTGATATAACGGTGTATATAAATGACGAAGTGCATACAACAATGGGATTGTTAAACGCATGCCCGAAATAAATTAAATTCATATACAAAAAAACACCGCCGCACGGCGGTGTTTTAATATTTTATCATTTTATAATTGTGCTTTGATTTCTTGAACTTCATAGCATTCGACACGATCGCCTTCTTTCAGGTCGTTGTATTTATCAAAACTCATACCGAATTCTATACCAGATCCAGAAACTTCGTTAACTTCGTTCTTTTCACGTCTTAATTCGCCGATTTTACCGTCGTATATAACAACGTTATTACGAAGCAAACGCACAAATGCAGATTTTTTGATTACACCTTCACTGACACGACAACCTGCAACCTTGACGCCTTTGCCAACCGTAAACAAAGCGATAACATCAGCATAACCGATAAAGTTCTCACGTTTTTCAGGTGCCAATTTACCAGATAATATTTCTTTGATTTCATCTGTGATACGATATACAACACTGTGATAGCGAATATCAACACCGTTATTACGTGCCATATCACGCACAGCAGAATCAGCACGAACATTAAATGCAATTATAACCGCACCAGATGCGGTTGCCAATCTTATATCACCTTCGGTAATTTGACCAACCCCGGCAGATAATAATTCAACACCAGCCTTTTCCGAATTAAATCCGCGCAACATGTCAGTGATGGCTTCGACAGACCCCTGGACATCAGCACGCAAAATAATTGGCAAAGTCAATTTTTTCGTTTCATCACGTTTTGCAAACAATTCTTCAAGTGAAGAACGTTTAACCGCATTCGCTTTGTCTTTTGCTTTCTGTACACGGTATGCAGCAACTTCACGTGTTTGTGCTTCGTTTTCCATAACGTGTAATTCATCACCAGCAGCCGGGACAGATTCCAACCCCAAAACCATCGCTGGTTGTCCAGGTTTAACAGATTTTACACGAACGCCAGCCGAATTAATCAATCCACGAACACGTCCAAATGTTTCACCAACCACAAATACATCACCCACAGACAATGTACCCTGGCGCACCAAAACAGTTGCAACCGCACCCAGTCCTTTTTCCATTTTTGCTTCCACTACATATGCAGATGCCAACATATCTGGGTCAGCCTTTAATTCCATAACTTCGGCCTGTAATAAAATTGCTTCTTCTAATTTATCCAATCCCATTTTTGTTTTGGCAGATATTTCAACACATTGAATATCGCCACCCATTTCTTCAACCTGGACTTCTTGTTGCAAAAGGTCTGTTTTTACACGTTGCGGATTTGCTTCTGGTAAATCACATTTATTAATCGCAACAATAAACGGTACATGTGCAGCACGAATATGATTAATCGCTTCAATTGTTTGTGGCATAATAGAATCGTTTGCAGCAACAACCAAAACAACAATATCTGCAATTTGCGCACCACGTGCACGCATCGCAGTAAACGTTTCGTGTCCCGGTGTATCCAAAAATGTTATCACGGCACCAGATTTTGTTTTAACCTCATACGAAGAAATATGTTGCGTAATTCCGCCTGCTTCACCAGCCACCACATTCGCATTACGGAACGCATCCAAAAGTGATGTTTTACCATGATCAACGTGTCCCACCACAGTCACAACAGGATACCGTGGTTGTAATCTTTCAGGGTTTGGTTGTTCTTCCAAAATATTCGCATATGGTTTTACATCAACACGTTTAACCGTTGCACCAAATTCAGTCGCAATCAATTCAGCCGTATCTGCATCAATAGATTGATTTTGTGAAGCCATCATGCCCATTTCCATCAATTTTTTGATAACATTTCCAACCTTTTCAGCCATTGCGGCCGCCAAATCTTTAACTGTGATGGTATCACCCAATGTGACAACATGTTCAACCTTTTGCGGAGCGGTAAACACAGCACGAGCCTTTTCACGAAAACGTTTAAGTGATGCTTCGCTTCGTCTGCGATTTGCGCCACGCAAACCGATTTCATCATCGTCATCATCATCGCCACCACCAATGACAATATCGTGTATGGAAATTTTTCCGCCTTTTTTGAAATCTTTTTTGAATCGATTTTGTTTTCCACTGCGCATATCGTCATCGTCGTTAAAGCCACGATTATTGTGGTTTTGAAAGGCAACATTATTTTTTCTTGATTCATGAGTGTTTTCACGCAAAGGAACATTAACAACTTCTTCCACATGTTGTGGTTCTTCGTTTTTAGTTTCACGTTGAGCCAATTGTTCTTTGACCGCTTCGTATTCACGATTTTCACGTTCAATTTCGGCTTCACGTGCAAGACGTGCCGCTTCTTCTTCGGCTTCGCGTTTTTTACGTTCTTCATCTCTCGCTTTTGCCGCAGCCAATACAGCACGCAATTTTTCATCAGCAGCACTGCGAGATGTTTCAACCTTTTTAGGTTCATCACGTAATTCTTTGCTGCCCGGTGCAACAATGCGACGACGACGTTCTACGAACACCGCATCACCTTTTTTGCTTTGCACTGCATCAATCGTAACTGATTTTCCAAGCGTTAATGTTGCCATTTTTTAACCTTTGGTTATATTTATTTTTTATTCTGCATCTTCTTCTTGAACAATACCGTATGCCAATTCACGAGCCTTCATAATAACTTTTTCAGCCAAACGGGATGACATGGTGTCTTCGCCCAAAATTTCAACCAATTCGTCAGAAGCCAAATCAGCCAAATCAGCCAAAGATTTTACACCATTTTCACCCAATTTCATGATTATTGGACGTTTGATAAAATCAAATTTCAACAAATCATCAGCCATACCCATTTTATGACCATTGTCGAAATAATCTTGTTCTATCTTTGCCAAATATGCTTTTGCACGATTTTGCAATTCGTTTGCCAATTCTGGATTAAATCCTTCGATAGATTCTAATTCAGATTTTTCAACGTATGCAATTTCTTCTATTGTACGGAAGCCTTCTGTAATCAATAATTGAGCAATTGTTTCATCGACATCCAATGCGTGAGTAAACAATTCAGTTTTTTCTTTGAATTCTTTTGCACGACGTTCTTGTTCTTCGGCTTCGCTCATAACATCGATATTCCAACCAGTTAATTGAGAAGCCAATCTAACGTTTTGTCCACGACGGCCAATTGCCAAAGATTGTTGATCTTCTGTCACAACCACAGCCGCAGTATGTGTATCTTCATCAACGATGATTTTTGCAACTTTTGCAGGTTGCATCGCATTAACGATAAACACAGCAGGATCTTCGGAATACAAAATAACGTCAATCTTTTCACCATGACATTCGTTTATAACCGGTTGTATACGTGTCCCCTTGATACCAACAGTCATTCCAACTGCATCAATAGATGGATCCATTGTTTCAACTGCGATTTTTGCATGTGAACCCGGCGCACGAGAAACAGATTTAATTTTGATAATACCTTCGTAAATTTCAGGCACTTCTTGGGCAAATAATTTTTCCATAAACAACGGATGCGTTCTGGTCAAAAAGATTTGTGGTCCGGAATTAGAACGAACAACATCCATAATCAAAGCACGAACACGATCACCAACCGCCAACCGTTCGCCAGGAATTAATTCTGTATTTTTAATATAACCTTCGGCTTTGCCATTGATATCCAAGAAAATATTTCCAAATTCAATACGTTTAACAACACCATTAACAATGTCACCGATGTTTTCTTTGAATTCTTCGTATTGTCTGCCTTTTTCAGCATCTCTTACACGTGCCGACATAATTTGACGAGCCGTCTGGAAAGCCATACGACCAAATTCTGGTTCTGGCAACATGTCTTCGACAACATCACCCACAGATGGATTCACAGAATATTTTTTTGCTTTTTCCACAGTCAACATTTTGTTTGCATCATATTCATCGCCCATGGATTCAGGACTTTCAATAACATCAAACAAACGTTTGACATGTATTGCACCATTTTTGCGGTCAATCTCAGCAACGATATTAAATTCTTCGCCATATTTGTGTTTTGCAATTTTTGCAATTGCCGCTTCCAAAGATTCAATAACAGTTTCACGATCAATCATTTTTTCTGTCGCCAAAGAATCAATGGCAAGTAATAAATCTTGACGTGGCATAGATTCAAAAGACATTTTGCTTCTCCTTGTATTTGTTGTCTTTTATTGAAAGGGCGGGGTTTTTTGACCCCGCCCTTAAAAAACTTATTTTTAAGAACATGGTTATTATTACCCCCGAATCGCCAAAACGCAAGAAAAAAATAAAAAAATGCTTTTTTAAATATAAAAACACCGCCAAATTTGGCGGTGTTTTAAAACTATTTACGCAGACCCAATCTTTTAATCAAATCTTCGTATTCAGCAACACTGTTCTTTTTGATGTATGCCAACAATTTTTTGCGGCGATTAACCATCAACAACAATCCACGTTTCGAATGTTCGTCTTTGTGATTGTTTTTCATGTGTTCTGTTAAATTACGGATGCGTTCTGTTAAAACTGCAACCTGGGATGCAGCAGAACCACCATTGTCGTGTTCGCTGATTTTAAAAGCAGCGACCAATTCACGTTTTTTGTCTTTTGTTATGGACATTGTTTAATCCTTTGTTAAAGTGTTCGTTTTGGATGCAATTTGCCGTCTTTGACGTGTCCCATTCCAATAAATGTTTTATCGCAATAAACCCGTACAAATCCGCCGCATGCATCGGTTTCGATAAATCCACCGTTTTTATACAATTCGGTTTTTTTATCATCCAAATTGATTACCGGAATGTCCCCCAGCGCACAATCTGGTGCCAATAAATATTTATCAGCGTTGCCACCATTATTAACCAGATTTTCTAAAAAATCAAGTTTTACACTGTTTTTTATATTAAAACCATTCGTTTCTGTTCTTCTTATGTATGTGGTTGTCGCAATTGCACCGCATAAGTTTGCTATATCACGAACAAGCGAACGAACATACGTTCCCCGTGAACAGCAAACACGAAAATTATATTCTTCGCCCTTTTTACCTGTGAATTCTAATTCATAAATATTTACCGGACGTGGTTTCATTTCTATATCCACACCGCCACGTGCCAATTCATAAGCACGCTTTCCATTAACATGCACAGCGGAAAATTTAGGCGGAATTTGTTCATGTGTTTTGGCGATTTTTTTACATGCAGTTATAATTGCATCTTCGTTTGGAACAATATCATTTGTTTGTATTGTTTTACCGGTTATATCCAAAGAATCTGTATCAATACCGAATTTCAAACCAAACAAATATGTTTTTTTGTTTTCACAAAATTCTTCGATAAAAGGTATCATTTTCGTTGCGTTTCCAATCGCAATAGGCAAAACACCGCTTGCCATTGGGTCCAATGTTCCAATGTGTCCAAATTTCTTTTCACCAAACATTTTTGCAACACGCCACCCTGCCGTTCTGCTGAACACACCGCTTTCTTTGTCCAAGATGATTATTCCGTCCATTTTATTCGAATAATGATAACTGGGGTTTATTTTTTGGTTCGTTAACAACCGGTTTCACAGATGGTTTTTCAACCCGCTTTTCATTTTGTTTATCGCTTGTATCATTTTCCAAATGTTCCAATACATCTTCGGCACGTTTGACAATGTTTTCCGGCATCCCAGCCATTTTTGCAACCGCAATCCCATACGAACGATTCGCAACACCTGGAATAATTTTATGTAAAAATACTATGTCATTATTGTGTTCACGCACGTCTATGGTTAAACACGCAACATTGTTCAAATTTTCAGTATCCACCAATCGTGTCAATTCATGATAATGTGTTGCAAACAATGTGCGTGGACATAAATTATTCAAATATTCCAAAACCGCT